>JACMKJ010000202.1 GCA_014380155.1 Rhizobacter sp.
ACCAGTACGAAGTGGACGAAGACGGCATGGGCGAGGCGCTCAACTACCTCGAGGACGGCTTGCCGGCCGAGGTCACGCTTTACCAGGGCAGGCCGATTTCAGTGGACATCCCGCAGACCCTGGTGCGCGAAGTGACCTACACCGAGCCGGCCGTCAAGGGCGACACCTCGGGCAAGGTGCTCAAGCCCGCCAAGCTGGCCACGGGCTTCGAAGTCGCCGTGCCGCTGTTCGTTGAAACCGGCGACAAGATCGAAATCGACACCCGCACGCACGAGTACCGCAAGCGCGTGTAAGCGCTGCGCGCGGCCATCAAGGGCACCTCAGGGTGCCCTTTTTGTTTGCTAAGGTCTCGCGTATGTCTTTCGATTTCGCTGCCGTCTCCGCGCCCTTTCGCATGCAGCCCGGGCTGCGCCGGCTGGCGGCCGGCACAACGCAGCTCACCCCCAATCGGCCAGGCGACCGCGCGTTGCGTGAAAAGCTCGCCGTGTTAGGCGCCTATGCGTCTCAGGCCCTGCTCATCACGCCCGGCTTCGATGCGTCTCCTGCCCTGCAGGCGCTGAGCCACCAAGCCGCCGCTGAGCACGCCGACGCGTGGTCGGCCGACTCGGCACACGCCCACTTGCTGGGGTGGTCGCTGCGAGACGGCGAGCCCCAGCAACACCACCAGCAGCAACCCGAGGTCGGCGCCTGCCTGCGTGTCCTGCCGACCGAGTGGCGCTTGCCGGCCTTGCTGAGCCTGGCTTTTGTCGAAGACTTCGCCATCATCGACGGCGCCACCGCCCACATCCCTTGGCTCGCCGTGTGCCTGCCTTCAGGCTGGGCACCAGAAGAAAAGGTCGGCCGCCATTTCGCCCAGGTGCACGCGCCGGTGGCCGACAACCAATTGCTGCTCACCGCCAGCGACCACCTCGCACGCCTCGTCACCGGCAACGACAGGTGGGAGCGCTTTGTCTGGACGATCACCCGCCACCCGCGCCTGCATGCCCACCCGGCCCGCCAAGATCCTGCGCCCTGGCCGGCTGATGCCACGCCCCAACAGCTGGCGCAACGGGCCTTCTTTCGCACCGAGCACCAGACCTTCATTCCGTTGCCCGAGTTGAAGCAAGCCGTTTTCACCATCCGAGTGGGCCTTCAGCCGCTAACGCAAGCCATGCCCAGCCCCGCGCATGCTCAACAGGTGCACGACGCGCTCGCCAGCATGAGCCCCGCCGTGCTGGCCTACCGTGGGTTGACCGATGCCCGCGACCGGTTGCTCAGCTGGCTGAGCGCCGAAGCCAGCCCATGAGCCCGCGGGCCAGCGAGGCATTTCTGGCTGGCAACGATCTGCCGCAACGCTGGGGCCAGCGCGAACGCTTCGTGATCCTCGAAACCGGCTTCGGCACCGGCCACAACTTCCTCGCTACCTGGCAGGCATGGCGCGACGACCCCGCGCGTTGTGAACGGCTGGTGTTCATCGCAGTCGAACCCGACCCGCTCACGGCTGGCAAGCTTCAGCAAGCCCACATCAACTCACCATGGGGCATCCTGGCAGCCGAGCTGACTTGCGCATGGCCGCCACTCACCCCCAACCTGCACAGCCTGCATTTCGAGCAAGGCCAGGTCCAGCTGTTGCTGGCACTCGGCGACCTTAAAACTTGGCTCCTCGAACTGGTGGCGCACGTGGATGCGTTCTACATCGGCGACTCGGCATGGCAACCACGCATGTTCAAGGCCCTCGCCCGCCTGGCTGCACCAGACGCCACCTTGGCCACCCAGACGACAAGCAGCGAAGCGCGCGAAGGTTTGCGTACCGCCGGCTTTGGGCTGCGCCAAGCCCCGAGCGACATCACCCTCGCACGCTACGCGCCGAGCTTCACCCCACGAAAAGCGCCTTCACGCATGGCCGCTGCCAGCAGCGAACGCCGCGCGCTCATCGTTGGCGCCGGCATGGCCGGGTGTGCCAGCGCCTGGGCCCTGGCGGAGCAGGGTTGGCGCACCGCGGTATTCGACCGCCACGCCAGCCCTGCGCAAGAAACGTCCGGCAACCCGGCCGGCTTGTTCCACGGCATCGTCAATGCACAAGACGGCACCCATGCGCGTTTCAACCGGGCCGCTGCCTTGCACGCGAAGCGTGTGGTGGCCGATGCGGGCGGCATGGCGCAAGGCCTGCTGCGGCTCGACGCCGCGGAGGTTTCGGCCATGAGCGCCACGCTCGAAAAACTCGGGCTGCCCGCCGACTACGTGCAGGCCGTCTCCCCAGCCCAGGCCAGCACCTTGAGCGGCTTGGCCCTGCATCAATCGGCCTGGTTCTACCCGGGCGGCGGTTGGGTGGAACCGGCACGACTGGCCAGGGGCTGGATGACGCAGGCCGCAGCGCACACGAGCTTTTGCGGCAGCGTGCACGTGGCGCGTCTTTTTCGAAGCGGCAACACCTGGCAGCTGCTGAATGCTCAAGAGCAGGTGATCGACGAGGCCGAGGTGGTGGTGCTGGCCAATGCGGGCGATGCCCTGCGCCTGCTCGGCCAACCCGACTGGCCCATCGAACCCGTACGTGGGCAGATCAGCCAGTGCGACAAGGCGCTGCTCCCCGCCTTGCCCAAGCTGCCGATCGCCGGCGCGGGCTACCTGCTGCCCGACGTCAACGGCATGGCCTTGTTCGGCGCCAGCTCACAAGCGGGTGACATGGACGGCGCGGTGCGCGATGACGATCACCGCCACAACCTCGCACAACTCGCCCGCCTGGTCGGCCACCCGATCGACATCCCTCTGACTGCCCTGCAAGGCCGCACCGGCTGGCGCTGGGTGGCGCAAGACAAGCTGCCGGTGATCGGCGCGGTGCCTGATCTGCACAGCCCTGTCGACCGCCCGCTCGACCAGCCGCGCCTGGTGCCGCGCCTGCCGGGCTTGTATGTGTTCACGGCACTGGGCTCGCGCGGCATCACCTGGTCGGCGCTCGGGGCGCGTGTGTTGGCCTCGCTCATTACCGGGGCACCTTCGCCGCTGGAGGCCAGCCTGCTCGACGCCATCGACCCCGCGCGTTTTGTCAGCCGCGGGGTGCGGAGCCAAGCCAGTCGCGAATCAAGGCGTACACCCGAGGGTGATTGAGCAAGGCCATGTGGCCCAGGCCGGCCAGTTCGACGCGCTCCACATCACCGACCAGGCTCGCGTCTGATGCGCTGTGTGTCGTCACCAGGCCATCGCCCAGCATGCTGGCCACCATCGGGCCCATCATCGCGTCGGCTTCGTCGGCCAGGCTGCCCGCAATCAGGCGCAGGGCCAAGCCATCGGCGCGGCGCTTCTTGCCACGCAGGCCGTGGCGCAAATCCTTGATGCCCCGACTGCGCGCGTTGGCGAGTGTGCCGAGCGGCTGCGTCACGTTCGACAGGCTCAGCGCCGAGGCCACGAAGTGCCCCAGCTTCTCGAGTGGCGCGCCTTGGTGCGGTGAACCCAGGCACACCACGGTGCGCACACGCTGGCGCCAGGCTGCATCGCCTTCGGTCAATTGCTCGCAGGCGCGGCGCGCCACCAGGCCGCCCATGCTGTGGCCGACCAGCACGATCTCGCGCACATGCGGCGGCGCGTGTTCGGCAAGCGCGGACAAATGCCCGGCCAGCTGCAGCGCGTTGTCGTCGATCCCGAGCCCGGTGTTGTAGCGCAGGTAGAGCGGGCTGATGCCCAGCTCGTCGGCCAGCAAGGCGCCGTAGTTCGCGCCGTCTCGGTCCCACGGCGAACCGCGCCAGCTTTCTGAAAACAGCGACCAGCTTTGTTCGTCGCAGGCCAGGCCGTGGATGAACACGCACACACGCTCGTTCAGCCCGGCCAATGAATCCGGCTGGAGCGCCAGCGGCCGGCCTGCGGCATGCAAACCCATCTGTACCGCCAGCGGGCTGCCGGCCTGCGCGAGGGCATCGCCCGCAGCGGCATTCAAGGCGCTGCGAAAGGCCAGCTCGCGCCCAGCTGGCACGCGCGTCGGGTCGACCAGCAGTCGTTCGGCATCACCCACCAAACCCAGCAAGGCACCGGTGCCATGGCGCACTGCCGCGTACACGCCGGTGGTGATGGCATCGTGCGCGCCTTGCACCAGGCGCGCAGGCACCGACAGGCCCGGCACTTTCTGCAGGGCATCGAAGGTCTTGCCGGAGATCGCGTAGTGCATTTCCTGCACCCGCGAGGTGGTGGCCTGGATGCCGGCCTTGAAGGCTGGCGCGTAGGTCGCGGGTGGGGTTGCCTGGGCGGGCGCGGGAGTGGTGCTGCCGGGTTCTGGCTTGCGGCGCTTGACCATGGGTGTGCGCCGTGGGCTGCGGACGCTCAGGTCTCGCTCGGCGGGGTGACCGAAGCGTCTTGCTCGGGCGGCTGCCCGTCTTCAGGGCCAGTTTCGCCACCCGCTTTGCGCCCGGCCTTGTCTTTCAGCTTTTCTTCTTTTTTCTTCTTCTTGGCCAGCTCACGCTGGCGCTTTTCGAACGAGTAATTGGGTTTGGCCATGGGCTTTCCTTCCAGTGGGTTGCACAAACGCGGCGCAACAGGCCCGAGGGTACGCGCTTTTCGGGCGGGCCTGAGAGCCGGCAGCTCAGAAAGTGAGTGTCTTCACACCCTGCGCCGTACCCAGCAGGCACACGCTCGCCTTGTTGCGCGCAAAGATGCCCACGGTCACGACACCGGGCCATTGGTTGATGTCGCGCTCCATCGCGGCCGGGTCGGTGATCGACAGGCCACGCACGTCGAGGATGTGGCAGCCGTTGTCGGTGACCACACCGGCGCGCAACACCGCATCGCCTCCCAGCGCCTTGAGCCGCCGCGCCACCTGGGCCGCGGCCATCGGGATCACCTCGACCGGCAGCGGGTACTGGCCGAGCGTCTGCACGAGCTTCGATTCATCGGCAATGCAGATGAAACGCTCGGCCGTGTCGGCCACGATCTTCTCGCGCGTGAGGGCCGCACCGCCGCCCTTGATCATGTGGCCGCCGTGGTCGATCTCGTCGGCGCCGTCGATGTAGACCGGGATGCTCGGCACGGTGTTGCTGTCGAGCACCGCAATGCCGTGCGCGCGCAGGCGCTCGCTGCTCTTTTCGCTGCTCGATACCGCGCCGGCAATGCGGTCCTTGATGCCGGCCAGCGCATCGATGAAGCAGTTGACGGTGGAGCCGGTGCCGACCCCCACCACGCTGCCGGGCACCACGTAGGCCAACGCGGCCTGGCCCACCAAGGCCTTGAGTTCATCTTGTGTCATGGGGTTCTGTTAAGCGTTTGAGACAATGCGGCGATTATCCAAGACACTCTCGTGCGTCAACTGAATGCCACTCGTCCCCTACGCCCTCACCCGCCCGTTTTTGTTTGGCCTCGACCCCGAGCAAGCCCATGACCTCACCTTGGGCGCGTTGGCCCGCATCCAGCACACGCCGCTGGTGTGCGTGGTGTCGCAGCCTCGCATTGCCGACCCGCTCACGCTGGCGGGGCTCCAATTCCCCAACCGCGTGGGCCTGGCCGCCGGGCTCGATAAAAACGGCCGCTGCATCGATGCCTTTGGTGCCATGGGCTTCGGCTTCGTCGAAGTGGGCACGGTCACCCCGAAGGCGCAGCCGGGCAACCCCAAGCCGCGCATGTTTCGACTGCCCGAGGCGCAGGGCCTGATCAACCGGCTGGGTTTCAACAACGAGGGGCTGGACGCGTTCATCGCCAATGTGAAGCGAAGCCGTTTTCGTGAGAAGGGCGGCATCCTCGGCCTCAACATCGGCAAGAACGCCGCCACGCCCATCGAGCGTGCTGTCGACGACTACCTGATCGGCCTTGACGGTGTGTACCCGCATGCCGACTACGTGACGGTCAATATCTCGTCACCCAACACCAAGAACCTGCGCGATCTGCAAAGCGACGAGGCGCTCGACGCGCTGCTGTCGGCCGTGCAGGCGCGCAAGCTGCAGCTCGTTAAGCAGCATGGCCGCAGCGTGCCCATCTTCGTGAAGATCGCGCCCGATCTCGATGAAGCGCAGGTGCAGGTCATCGCCGCCAGCATCCGCGAGAACGGCATCGACGGCGTGATCGCCACCAACACCACCATCGCGCGCGACGCCGTGAAGCACCTGCCACACGGCGAAGAAGCCGGCGGCCTCTCGGGCGCACCGGTGCTCGCCGCGAGCAACCGCGTCATCACGCAGCTGCGTGCGGCGCTCGGCAAGGGCTTCCCCATCATCGGCGTGGGCGGTGTGATGAGCGGCGCCGATGCGCAGGCCAAGCTCGCGGCCGGCGCCGACTTGGTGCAGCTCTACACCGGCTTCATCTATCAGGGCCCGGGGCTGGTGACCGAAGCGGCACGCGCGTTGAAGCGCTCGCGCAAAGGCTGAGCCTCAGAGACCGCTGCGATTCACTGCAGCGGCACGCCGGTCTTGCTCTGCACCTCTTCGCGAGTAACACCATCGGCCAGCTCGACGAGCTTCAAACCTTGGGGCGTGACATCGAGCACGCACAGGTCGGTGATGATGAGGTTGACCACGCCCAGTCCCGTCAGGGGCAGCGTGCACTGCGGCAGGATCTTCAAGTCGATGCCGCCGTCTTTTTTCTTCGCCACGTGCTCCATGAGCACGACCACGCTCTTGACGCCAGCGACCAGGTCCATGGCGCCGCCCATGCCCTTGACCATCTTGCCGGGGATCATCCAGTTGGCGAGGTCGCCCTTTTCGCTGACCTGCATCGCGCCCAGGATGGAGAGGTTGATCTTGCCGCCGCGAATCATCGCGAAGCTGTCGTGCGAGCCGAAGATGCTGGAGCCGGGGATGGTGGTCACGGTTTGTTTGCCGGCGTTGATGAGGTCGGCGTCGACCTGGTCTTCGG
>JACMKJ010000203.1 GCA_014380155.1 Rhizobacter sp.
ATCAACCGGCCGGCCGGCGCTGAAATAGGCCCGGCACTGGGCGCGGCGCGGCTGGCGCTGCTGAGCCTGGGCCTGCCGCGCGACAGCGTGCTCGCCGCTCCGATGCCCGCGCAATCCTTCAACCCCGACCGGGCGCGCAGCATGCCCCTCCTCCAGCGCCTGGCGCGCTACCGCGAGGCCTATGCGCCCTTGCGTGCCTTGTCCTGACCCCGCCACCGAAAAGAAAGCCCCGCCATGAGCAGCATCTACAGCGACATCGACCCCATTCGCTACGAAGGCCCGCACAGCACCAACCCTCTGGCCTACCGCTGGTACGACGCCCAGCGTGTGGTGCTCGGCAAGACCCTCGCCGAACACCTGCGCCCGGCGGTCTGCTACTGGCACACCTTCTGCTGGGGCGGGCAAGACCCTTTCGCCCTCGGCGGCAACCTGTTCGAACGACCCTGGTTCAGCGGCGAGCCCCTGGCCGCGGCGCAACTCAAGCTCGACGCCGCGTTCGACTTCTTCCAACGCCTGGGCATGCCCTTCTGGTGTTTCCACGACCGCGACGTGGCCCCCGAAGGCGCCACGCTGCGCGAGTCGAACGCGCATGTGGACGCCGTGCTCGAACGCGCCGCAAGGAAGATGCAAGACACCGGCGTGCGCCTGCTGTGGGGCACGGCCAACCTGTTCTCGCACCCGCGCTACATGAGTGGCGCGGCCACCAACCCCGACCCCGAGGTCTATGCCTACGCAGCAGCGCAGGTCAAGCACGTGCTCGAATGGACAAAGCGCCTGAACGGCGAGAACTACGTGCTGTGGGGTGGTCGCGAAGGTTATGAGACCTTGCTCAACACCAAGTTGCGCAGCGAGCTCGACCACTACGGCCGCTTCCTCGCCGCGGTGGTGGAGCACAAGCACAAGATCGGCTTCAAGGGCACCATCCTCATCGAGCCCAAGCCGCAGGAGCCCACCAAACACCAATACGACTACGACAGCGCCACTGTCTACGGCTTCCTCAAGCGCTACGGCCTGGAAAACGAAGTCAAGCTCAACCTCGAAGTCAACCACGCCACGCTGGCCGGCCACAGCTTCGAGCATGAGGTGGCCACCGCCGCTGCACTCGGAATCCTGGGTTCGATCGACGCCAACCGCGGCGACGAGCAGCTGGGCTGGGACACCGACCAGTTCCCCAACGACCACACCGCGCTGGTGCCGGCCATGCTGGAGATCATCCGCTTCGCAGGCCTGGGCACCGGCGGCATGAACTTCGATGCCAAAGTGCGCCGCCAGAGCATCGACCCCCTCGACCAGTACGAGGCCCACATCGGTGGCCTGGACACGCTGGCGCGCGCCTTCCTGTGCGCCGCCGCGCTGCATGAATCGGGCGAGCTGGAGCGTGCGCTCGACGCACGCTATGCCGGCTGGAGCGGCGAACTCGGCCGCGCCATCGAAGCCGGCGCCAGCCTGGAGATGCTGGCCACGCAGGTGCACGCCCAGGGCCTGGAGCCCAGGCCCCGATCGGGCCGACAGGAGCGGCTGGAGAACATCGTCAACCGGTTCGTGTAACGGGGCGCGGCAAAGGCCACCTGCTGCTTGGTGGCGACGGAAGACTGGTCACTCGCAAAGCTGTCTTGACACGCGTCAATGACACACGGCCGTCATGGGTGTCCCATCGAGTCTGAGCGCGCAGGCGCTCGATGACTGGAGACATCATGGAAAAGGTCTGGCTCAAGCAATACCCTAAGGGCATCCCCGCCGAAGCAAACCTCGGTGAATTCATCTCGCTCAAGCAGGTGCTGGAAGACAGCGTGCGCCGCTTCGGCCCGCTCACCGCCTACAGCAACATGGGCGGCCACCTCAGCTACCAGCAGCTCGACGAAGCGAGCCGGCATTTCGGCGCGTACCTTCAGAAGTCGCTCAAGCTGCCCCGAGCCGCGCGGGTGGCCATCATGTTGCCCAACCTGCTGCAATACCCCGTGGCCTTGTTCGGCGCCTTGCGCGCCGGCTACACCGTGGTCAACGTCAACCCGCAGTACACACCGCGCGAGCTGGCACACCAGCTCACCGATTCGGGTGCCGAGGTGATCGTGGTGCTGGAGAACTTTGCCCACACGCTGCAAGAGGTGCTGGAGAAGAATCCCTCGCTCAAGCTCACCGTCATCACCACCGAGGTGGGCGACCTGCTGCCCTTGCTCAAGGAAATCATCACCAACGCGGTGGTGAAGTACGTGAAGAAGATGGTGCCCGAGTGGCGCATTGCGAGTGCCATCGAATTCAACGCCACGTTGCGCGAAGGGCACTCGCTCACGCTGGGTGAGGTGCTGCTGACCCATGACGACATCGCCTTCCTGCAATACACCGGCGGCACCACCGGTGTGGCCAAAGGTGTGATGCTGAGCCACGGCAACATGGTGGCCAACGTGCAGCAGATGTCGCTGTGGGTGGGCCGCGACCTGAGCGATGGCAAGGAGATTTGCGTGATCCCGCTGCCGCTGTACCACGTGTATGCGTTGCTGGCCAACCTGGTGTTCATGAAGATCGGCGCGCAGGTGGTGCTCATCACCAACCCGCGTGACCTGCCGGCCTTCATCAGCGATCTGAAAAAACTCCCCTTCACCGGGATCATTGCGGTCAACACGTTGTACGCCGCCCTGCTCGACGCGCCGGCCTTTGCTGACGTCGACGTGCGCCACCTGAAGATGACCTCGGCCGGTGGCATGGCGGTGCAGCGTGTGGTGGCCGAGAAGTGGAAGGCGCTCACCGGCACGCCCATCATCGAAGGCTACGGCCTCACCGAAACCTCGCCGGTGGTGATTGCCAACCCGCTAGACATCAAGGACTGGACAGGCACCATCGGCGTGCCGATCCCCTCCACCGAAGCGATGGTTCTTGACGACGATGGCGAGCCGGTGGCGCTGGGCGACGTGGGCGAGATCTGCGTGCGCGGGCCGCAGGTGATGAAGGGCTACTGGAACCGGCCCGATGAAACCGCCCTCGTGTTCACCGAAGACGGCTGGCTGCGCACCGGCGACATGGGCTTCATGGACGAGCGCGGCTACTTCAAGATCACCGACCGCAAGAAAGACATGATCATCGTCTCGGGCTTCAAGGTCTTCCCCAACGAGATCGAAGACGTGATCTCGGCCCACCCCGGCGTGCGCGAGGTAGCGGCCATCGGAGTGCAAGACCCCAAGTCGGGCGAGGCGGTCAAGGTCTTCGTGGTGCGCAGGGATGAGTCACTGACCGAAGCGCAGCTGCTCGACCATTGCCGCAAGAACCTCACCGGCTACAAGGTACCGAAGTTCGTCGAGTTCCGCACCGAGCCGCTGCCCAAGAGCAACATCGGCAAGACCCTCAGGCGAGAGCTGCGCAGCAGCAGCGCTTCCCAGGCCTGACACCCCGGCCCAGGCCGCCGCCGGCGGCGCAACGACAGTGCTCGTTAACCATGATTGATTTAGTTATTGATGTTTATACATTTACAACATCAAATTGCCTCCATGCATGGCCACCACTCCCACCATCGCCGAGATCGCCCGCCTGGCGGGAGTGGGCACCGCCACGGTTGACCGCGTGCTCAACCGGCGCCCCGGCGTCAATGCCGAAACCGTCGAGCGGGTGTTGCAGGTGGTCACCTCGCTCGGTGCGAAGCCGCAGCCCGGTCGCCCACGCCGCGGCGAGAACTTCCGCTTTGCCTACGTGCTGCCAGAGGAAGCATCACCCTTCATCGGCTTGATCGACAGACAAATCGCACAGTCGGCTGGCGACTTCCGCCACCAGCACATCACCGAGGTCACCCATCGGCTGGATGCACGGGATCCGGTGCGCTTCGCCGGAGAACTTGCGGCGTTGGGCGACTGTGACGGCATTGCCGTGCTCGCACCGGACCTGCCTCCCATCAAGCTTGCGATCAATGAACTCGTCCGAGCCGGCGTGCATGTGGTGACGCTGTTCTCCGATGTCGCGGGCTCGATGCGCGAAACCTACATCGGCGCCGACAACCGGGCCGCAGGCCGCACGGCAGGCTTGCTGCTCGCGCGCATGGCACGGCAGGGTGCACGCGACACGCTGCTTCTGTCCTCACAAGCGACCCGCCTGTCGGCGGAGATCGAGCGCCGGGTGGGGTTCGCGCAGGTGCTCGAAGAGCGATTCCCGCAGCTGCGCATGGTGCGCGTGCCCGACTTGCCGGCCGATGCGGACGGAGCGGAAAAGGCACTCGGCGAGTTCCTTGCGGGCGGCATCGACCCCTCAAGCGTGGCCGGCATCTACAACGTAGGCTCAGGCGGCGCCGGCGTGGCGAAGGCATTGGCCAGGCTTGGCCCGACGCCGGAGGTCGGCGCCATCGCCCATGACCTCACCGACGAGCACCGCACGCTGCTGACCGCCGGCGCGCTGTCCTACTTGCTGCACCAAGACATTCACTACTGCGTCTTGGCAGCCGCACGTGTACTGCGCGCCCAGTGCGAGAACGTGCGCGGCGCACTCAACGTCGCGCAACCACGTATTGAAATCCTGACCGCCGAAAACCTGGACTGAGCGGATGTCGGATGTGTGCCCAAGAGTCCACCAACCATAACGGAGACCCCCAATGAATCTGAAACGCAAGCCACTGTCGGGGCTGCAGGCCCTGGCCGCCGCCGCACTCTTGTCACTGGGCGGCACCGCCGCTCATGCACAAGACAAGACCATCACCCTGTGCTGGGCTGCCTGGGACCCAGCGAATGCCCTGGTGGAACTGTCAAAGGACTTCACTGCCAAGAGTGGCGTGAAGATGAAGTTCGAGTTCGTGCCCTGGCCGAACTTTGCCGACCGCATGCTCAACGAGCTCAACTCCAAGGGCAAGCTGTGCGACCTCATCATCGGCGACAGCCAGTGGATCGGCGGCTCGGCCGAAAGCGGCCACTACGTCAAGCTCAATGATTTCTTCGCGAAGGAAGGCATCAAGATGTCGGACTTCGCGCCGGCCACTGTGACCGGCTATGCCGAATGGCCCAAGGGCACGCCCAACTACTGGGCCCTGCCGGCCATGGCCGACTCTGTGGGCTGGACTTACCGCAAAGACTGGTTCGCCAAGCCCGAATTGCAGGCCGAATTCAAGAAGAAGCACAACCGCGATCTGGCACCGCCGAAGAACTGGACTGAATTCAAGCAGGTTTCCGAGTTCTTCCAGGGCCGCATGGTTGACGGCAAGAAGGTCTACGGCGCCTACATCTTCACCGAGCGCGGCAGCGAAGGTATCACCATGGGCGTGACCAATGTGCTCGTGCCGATGGGCTTCAAGTACCAGGACCCGAAGAAGCCGTATGCGATGGACGGCTTCGTCAATTCGCCTGACGCTGTGAAGGCGCTCGAGTTTTACAAGACCCTCTACAAAGGCAGCACGCCCCCGGGCCTGACCAATGCCTACATGGGCGAGGGCCTGGATGCCTTCAAGTCCGGCCAGGTGGCCATGATGATGAACTGGTTTGCCTTCTTCCCGGGCCTGAGCAAAGACCCGAACGTGGGCGGCGACAAGATCGGCTTTTTCACCAACCCGTCCGACAAGGGCAAGGGCGTTCAGCTCGGTGGCCAGGGCATCTCGGTGGTGTCCTACTCCAACAACAAAAACGAAGCGCTGCAGTACATCAAGTGGTTCGCCGACCCGGCGGTGCAGAAGAAGTGGCAGGCCATCGGGGGCTCATCGGCGGCCAACGCAGTTCTCAATGACCCGGGCTACGCCAAGAGCTCACCTTTCGCGCAGGCCTTCTTGGATTCGATGGGCATGGTGGTGGACTTCTGGGCCGAGCCTTCGTATGCCCAACTGATGCTGGCGATGCAAAAGCGCACGCACGACTACGTGGTGGCCGACAAAGGCACCGCCAAGGAAGCGCTGGACGCGCTGGTGGTCGATTGGAAAAAGGTGTTCAAGGAAGACGGCAAGGTCAAGTAAGCCGCTAGGTGCGTCCCGGGCCCTTGCGGTCCGGGACGCCCGCTTGTCGACTCCCAAACCAGCGCCCCCATGAGCCTCAGTTCCTCACCCTTGGCCACAACCGCAGCCCGCGCCACGCCGGCGGCTGTGGCCACACGCTTGCGCGGCCTGTCCGACCGCTCGGTGGCCTGGCTGTTCATCGGCCCGACCATGGTGCTGCTGCTGGCGATCAACATCTTCCCGTTGATCTGGACGGTCAAGCTGTCGTTCACCAACTTTCGCGCCAACCGGCCCAATGCCGAAGTGCTGGGTGTCGGGCTGGACAACTACATCGCCGTGCTCACCGACCCCGACATTTGGGTGGCGATGCAGACCACGGCGCACTTTCTGTTCTGGACCATCCTGCTGCAGGTGCTGATCGGCTTCGCCCTGGCGTGGCTCATTGACCGCAAGTTCCGCGGCCATGGTTTCTGGACCACGTTGATCCTGATTCCGATGATGTTGTCGCCTGCCGTGGTGGGTAATTTCTGGGCCTTCTTGTACCAGCCGCAAATCGGCTTGTTCAACTATGTCGCAGCCTTCTTGACGGGCGTGGCGCCGTCATCGTTCTCGATGCTGGGCTCGGTGAAGCTCGCGCCCTGGGCCATCATCATCGTGGACACCTGGATGTGGACACCCTACGTCATGCTGATCTGCCTGGCCGGCCTGCGCTCGATTCCCGACTACATCTACGAAGCCGCCGAAGTGGACCGCGCGTCGCCCTGGCGGCAGTTCTGGTCGATCACCTTGCCGATGGTGCTGCCATTTGTGATGCTGGCGGTGCTGTTCCGCGGCATCGAGAACTTCAAGATGTTCGACATGGTGAACCTGCTGACCTCGGGCGGCCCGGGCTCGGCCACCGAACTCGCGTCCATCACCCTGAAGCGCGAAGCCTTCGAAAAGTGGCGCACGGGTTACGCCTCGGCCTTTGCAGTCATCCTGTTTGTCGCGGTGTTTGGCCTGGCCAACATCTACGTCAAAGCCCTGAACCACGTGAAGAACCGCTGAGCACATCATGAGACCAGGCATCAGTACAGCGCATTCCGTGGTCGAGCCTACGGCCTGGACCCGGGCGGTGGCTGGCGTGCTGGTGGCGCTGTATGCGCTCATCACCATCGTGCCGCTGGCATGGATCATTTTGACCGGCTTCAAGACGCCGTCCGATGCCATCAGCTACCCGCCCAAGGTCGTCTTCACGCCGACCATCGACGGCTACTGCAACCTGTTCACGACACGCTCGCGCCAGACGCCGGAGTACATCGCCGCGCTGCCCCCGGCAGGCAGCGCCTGCGAGCAAACGGCGCGCGACGCCAACATGGTGGTGGCGGGCAAGTCCAACTATGTTCCTCGCTTTGTCAACTCCTTGATCATCGCCATCGGCTCCACGGTGCTGTCGGTGGGCTTCGGTGTCATGGCGGCCTACGCGTTCTCGCGCTTCAAGGTGCCGCTGAAGGACGACCTGCTGTTCTTCATCCTGTCGACTCGCATGATGCCGCCCATCGCCGTGGCCATCCCCATCTACCTGATGTACCGCGAACTTGGCCTGTCGGACACGCGGCTGGGCATGATCTTGCTGTACAGCGCGGTCAACGTGTCGCTGGCGGTGTGGCTGCTCAAGGGATTCATCGACGAGATCCCGCGAGAGTACGAAGAGGCCGCCATGGTCGACGGCTACACCCGGCTGCAGGCTTTTCGCAAGGTGGTGTTGCCGCAGGCCACCACGGGCATCGTGGCCACGGCCATCTTCTGTCTCATCTTCTCGTGGAACGAGTACGCCTTCGCCGTGCTTCTGACCTCGGGCACGGCGCAGACCGCGCCGCCCTTCATCCCGATCATCATCGGCGAGGGCGGGCAGGACTGGCCTGCAGTGGCCGCCGGCACCACGCTGTTCCTGGTGCCCATCCTCGTCTTCACCATCCTGCTACGAAAGCATCTGCTGCGTGGCATCACCTTCGGGGCGGTGCGCAAATGAAAACCTCTGCCTGGCCCAAAGCGCTGCGGCGCGGCCCGATGGAGACCTTGGCCTGCGTCGTCATCGCGGCGGGCATCTTCATGATGCTGCAACCGCTGGCGATGGTCCTCTTCACCTGGTCGTTCCTGACCACGCTTCTTGGCACCGTGATGTTCATGGTGGTTTCGAAGTTTCCCGACTGAGACCGCAGCCATGGCCCAGATCCGCGTTCGTCAGCTGCACAAGGCCTTTGCCGAATTCACGGCCGTGCAGGACTCCACCTTCACCGTGCGCGACGGTGAATTCTTCTGCCTGCTCGGTCCTTCGGGCTGCGGCAAGACGACCACGCTGCGCATGATTGCGGGGCTGGAGCTGCCCACCTCGGGGCAGGTCTTCCTGGGCGATGAAGACGTCAGCTTCAAGCGCGCATCAGCGCGCGACATTGCCTTCTGCTTTCAGATGTTTGCGCTGTATCCGCACATGAACGTGCGGCAGAACATCGCATTTCCCTTGGTCTCCCAGGGCTTGCCCAAGGCCGAGATCGAACGCAGGGTGAACGAGGCGGCCAACACGCTGCGCATCACCGGCCTGCTGGCATCGTCGGTGTCGGGCCTGTCCAGCGGCGACCGCCAGCGTGTCGCGCTGGGGCGGGCCATCGTGCGCCAGCCCATGGCCTTCCTGATGGACGAGCCACTCGGCGCGCTCGATGCCGAGTTCCGCGAAGTGATGTGCCATGAACTGCGGGCGCTGCATG
Source organism: Rhizobacter sp. (assembly GCA_014380155.1). Taxonomy (GTDB): domain Bacteria; phylum Pseudomonadota; class Gammaproteobacteria; order Burkholderiales; family Burkholderiaceae_C; genus Rhizobacter. The sequence continues at coordinate 8,632 of JACMKJ010000203.1, forward strand.
ACCGCCTGCAGGCCACCACCGTCGTCGTCACCCATGACCAGACCGAGGCCATGTCCATGGCCGACACCATCGCGGTCATGAACCGCGGCGTGATCGAACAACTCGGCGCTCCGATGGAAGTCTACGAACGGCCGGCCAGCGTTTTCGTCGCCGACTTCATCGGCTCGCCGGCCATGAACTTCCTGCCCTTCGAGGCGGCCTTGAACAGGGGGGCCGAGACGGTGCAGATCGGCCTGGCCCACGTGGCGGTGCCCGCCCTGCGCCAGGACGTGCCGCAAAGCGCCTTGCTGTGCGGCGTGCGGCCCGAGCATGTGCGCTTCAGCGACGAATCGGCGCTGCGCGCCGAGGTGCTGGGTACCGAATACCTGGGCATCAGCCAGATCGTCACCGTGGTCACGGCGTCGGGTGCCACCCTGCGTGCCAAGGTGGATGCCGACTCACCGGTGACTCGTGGCGACCATGTGGGGCTGCGCTTCGATGCGTCGGCGGTGTCCCTGTTCGACCAGGCCAGCGGGCGCGCGCTCGCGACAGCGCGCGACGACGATCCCCTTGCCGCACCAGGCCGCACCCTTCGCGACACGCGCGTGCTGACAGGAGCGCGTCATGGCTGATCTTCGACTGGAAGGCGTGGGCAAGCGCTTTGGCGAGGTTCAGGCCGTGAGCGGCCTGAACCTGGACATACGCAGCGGCGAGTTCATCGTGTTGCTGGGCCCCAGCGGGGCTGGCAAAACCACCACGCTGCGTTTGGTGGCCGGCCTGGAAGCCCCGGACGCGGGACGTGTGTCTATTGGCGGACGCGACGTCACCGCGCTGGCGCCGGCGCTGCGCGATGTGACCTTCGTGTTCCAGCAGTATTCCTTGTACCCGCACCTCACCGTGTTCGAGAACCTGGCGTTTCCGCTGCGCTCGCCGATGCGGCCGACTCGCCAAGCTGATGTCGAGCGCAAGGTGAACGAAGTGGCCCGCATGCTTCGCATCGAAGACAAGCTGCAAAGCCCCGCCACGCGTTTGTCGGGCGGGCAGATGCAACGGGTGGCCATCGGCCGCGCGTTGGTGCGCAACCCGGCGGTGACATTGATGGACGAGCCGCTGTCGTCGCTGGACGCCAAGCTGCGCAACGACCTTCGCCTGGAACTCAAGCGCATCCAGCAGGACATGGGCGCCACCATGCTCTACGTCACCCACGACCAGACCGAGGCGCTGACCATGGCGACAAAGGTGGGTGTGCTGGAGCAGGGCCGGCTGGTGCAGTTGGGCACCCCGCGCGAGATCTACGAAAACCCCGTCAGCAGTTATGTGGCGTCGCGCCTCGGAGCACCGCGCATCAACCTGGTGCCGCGCAGTGCCTTGGCTGCCTTGGCCGCGCCTGCTCTTGCAGCCACCATCGGCATCCGCAGCGAGCATCTCAGCTTGGGCCGCGGAAGTGCCGACCCCGCCGCGCCCTCGGCGCGCGTGCTGCGCGTCGAGCGCCTGAGCGACCAGCATCTGGTGCACGTGCAGGTCAGCGGCACCGACCAGGAACTGGTCTCGGCCACGCCTGCCGGCACCGGCCTCGAGCCCGGCG
>JACMKJ010000204.1 GCA_014380155.1 Rhizobacter sp.
GATGCGAGCCACGGCCGCGAGGCGCCGCGACACCGCGGCCAGTTCGTCTTGCGCACCGAGCACGAGGGTCTGGCGTGATTGCCAGTGCGCGAGCGCCGCGCTCGTCATGCCCATGCCGACGATCACTTCGGCATGGCGGGTGAGCGCCTGCGCGGCCTGGCCGGCTTTTCGGTTGGCCTGCAACGCGGCCTCTGCGCGCGGGCGGGTGAGGCGCTCGGTGAGCACGCCCAGCCCCACCAGGGCCAGCGCGCCGAGCGTGGCGGCCATGCCCAGCACCGGGTGCATCAGGCCGATCAACAGCAGGTAAAGGGGGAGCCACGGCGCATCGAACAGCGCATGCACGCTGGTGCCGCCGAGAAAGCTGCGCAGCTGGGCAATGTCGCGCAGCGCATCGCGGTCAGCCCGGCCGCTGGCGGCGGCCTGGCGCAGAACCACGGCCAGGGCGGGCGGCGAGAGGCGCTCGTCGAGCAGCCGGCCCGCCCAGGAGAGGGCACGGGCGCGCGCGGTGTCCATCGCATAGGCCAGCAGCAGCGCAAGCGCCGAGGCGATGCTGAGCATCACCAGCGTCTCGACACTGCGGCTCGCAAACACGCGGTCGAACACCTGCAGGGTGTAGATGGACGGCACCAGCAGTGCGAGGTTCAGCACCAGGCTGGCCGCAGCAGCTAGCAGCATGAACGGGCGCAGGCTCGCTGCGAACAACCATGTCATCGAATGTTTTCCTTGTATGTCGCGGCTCCCGAGGGCAGGGCGCATCACGAGTCAGAATTCTGTTGAGTGCAGGCTCGGCAGGCATGAGCCTCGTGTCCTGCGATCCCCCACGATGGGGGGAATGCCGAGGTTGTACGCATGGGGCGTCTGTCCTGCGTCCGTTGGGCGGCTCGGGACGTATGCCCCAGATCGAGCGTCAGGTATCGACTGACACCACACGACACCGGCAGCCGGTCAGGCGGCTGAGCTCGCGCTGTGCTGGTCGATGAATTCTTGCGTTGCCTGCAGCACGGCCTCGGTATCGCCGTGCCATCACCAGTGGTCGTTCCCCGGCATCAGCAGCAGCTGTGCACCCGGAATGGCGCCCGTGAGATAGCGCCCCGCGACTTCCCGCACGATCAGGTCGCCCGTGCGCTGCATCACCAGCTTGGGCACGCCGATGACTGGCAAGCGGTGGCGAACATCCATCGAATGGAACTCGCGAAGGATTTGTTCCATGCCGTTCTGAGAGGCCGCCGTGCGCAGCATGCGCGCCCTTCGGCCAGGTACGCGACCAGTGCCAGCGCGCGCTTCAGCTTGAGCGGCACGGCAACCCCATCGAGCAGCACGGCCGGGTAGGCCTGAAGGCGCAACTCGACGGTGGGGGAGGGTGAAGCGGCGGAGTTCATGTCACGAATCGCCGCCGATTGTCACCGGTCAACCGCGATGCCGGCGGACGCTGCGCGGACGCCCGCTGCCTAGATTGACGGACTTCGGCGCGACGCGCGCCTGTTCCTCCACCCCGCCTTCACGGAGTCCCCCATGTCATGGCTTGAACTGCTCACCCTGGCCTTGTTGCCAGCCTTCCTGTTGCTCGACTTCTTTCACCGCCCGCACACCGACCCGCGCAGCCGCTGGTGGCGCAGCCGCGCCTTCGTGGTCACCGCCATCAACTTCTGGTTGTCGCTCGTGATCGGCGCTGCCTGGGGCTCGCTCTTGGGCGGCACAAGCCTGCTCCCCGGCAGCGCGCTGGGCATTGCAGGCGGTGCGCTGGTGGGCGTGCTCGTCTATGAGTTTGCGCACTACTGGTACCACCGCCTGGCACACCGCGCCGACTGGTTGTGGCGCCTGGGCCACCAGATGCACCACAGCGCCGAAAGCCTCGACGCCTGGGGCGCCTACTACCTGCACCCGATCGACGTGCTGTTCTTCGTGAGCCTCTCCAGCCTGGTGCTGTTCCCGGTGCTCGGCCTGTCGCCTGAAGCCGGCGCGTTCGCGAGCGCGGCGCTGACCTTTCTTGCGATCTTCCAGCACGCCAACCTGCGCACACCGCGCTGGATGGGCTACCTGGTGCAGCGCCCTGAGAGCCACCGCATCCACCATGCCCGCGGGGTGCATGCCTACAACTACGCCGACCTGCCACTGTGGGACATCGTCTTCGGCACCTTCAACAACCCGCCAGCCGATGCACCTGCGCAACCGCAAGGCTTCTATGCCGGCGCCTCGGCACGCTTGATCGACATGCTGCTGTTCCGTGACGTGTCTCGCTCACCCTCGCAACGGCAAGCACCGCATTTGTGACTGCGGCGCGGCACCCAACGAAGCACCGATCCGCTCGAATCGATCCTGCCTCGATCGGCAGCACCGGCTGTGGAGCCGCCACTTGGGCTGATGGCAGTATCCGCACCCGACTGCGACATGGCGCAGCAGTCGCTTGCGGGTTCGCATCAGGCCGCGTCGCCGCCTTCCGCTCGAGCCAGACTGCGCGCCACCCGCTCACTGGCCGAGCGAAGCCGCTGTTTGAGCGCGGGCGGCTCCAGCACATCAAACTCCACGTCCAGCGCCATCAACCAGTAGACCAACGAGTCCAGTTGGCCCGCGCCGCACAGCATGAGGCAGCGCGCGTCGTCGATGGGCTCGAGCGTGGCGGCCGCAGGGGGGATGGTGCGCACCATCACCTCGCGCGAGCGGTGCAATACCACGCGTGCCTGATTGCCCTCGTGCACACCTGCCATGGCACCCGAGACATAAGCGCGCAGGTCCCCCGCTGGCGCAGCGCGCGGCACGAAGTGCGCGCCGGTGCGGGGTGCGCCGTCCACGCGGTCGATGCGGAAGGTGCGCCAGTCGTCGCGCGCAGGGTCCCAGGCCACGAGGTACCAGTGGTTGCCGGTGTGCACCAGCGCATGCGGCTCCACCGTGCGCACGCTGGCCTTGCCGCGCAGGTCGCGGTAATGGAAGCTCAACCGGAGCTGGTCGCGGCAGGCCGTGGCCAGCGTGGCCAGCACACCGGCATCGATGGTGGGCCCCATGCGCTGCACCGGCACGATGGCCGAGCGAAGCGCATCGGTGCGACGGCGCAGGCGCGTGGGCATCACCTGCTCCAGCTTCACCAGCGCGCGCAGCGAGCTCTCTTCGACGCCGCTCACCGTGCCGGCCGCGGCAATCTGCAAGGCGATGGCCACGGCCAGCGCCTCTTCGTCGTCGAGCAGCAGCGGCGGCAGCGATTGCCCCGCACGAAACGCATAGCCGCCCGCCACGCCGCTGCTCGCGTGCACGGGGTAGCCCAGCTGGCGCAGCCGGTCGATGTCGCGCCGCAAGGTACGCGGGTGCACCTCCAGCCGTTCGGCCAGCTCGGGGCCGGCCCAATGGCTGCGGGTCTGCAGCAGCGACAGCACCCGAAGCAAGCGTGAAGAAGATGAAAGCACGGTTGCACTCTACTTCTTGTTGAGGGCCAAATCTGTCCGCAATCAAACCGACATTCACGGCACGGGTTCGGCACGGCGTCGAACCGGCCTTCAACCCTCTCAAGGAGCCGCCTCATGTCCAAGATCGTTCTTTACTGGCACCCCATGTCCAGTGCCACCCCCATCGCCTGCGCCCTGGCCGAACTGGACGTGCCGCACGAGCGTGTCAAGGTCGACATCACCACCGGCGAGCAGCGTCGCCCCGACTACCTCGCCCTGAACCCCAACGGCAAGGTGCCCACCTTGACGGTCGACGGCGCGCCAATGTTCGAGGCGCTGGCGATCGAGATGTGGCTCGGCCAGACTTATGGCGTCAAGCGCGGCCTGTGGCCAGCTGCAGGCACCGCCGAGCACCTGCAGGCCATGGCATGGAGTACGTGGGCCTACGTGACCTACGGCGCGCAGCTGATTCGCCTGCAGGCCGCGAACGACCTCGGCACGCCCGACGATGCCCATGGCACTGCGGCCCGCAAGGGCCTTGACGGGCTGCTGGGCCTGCTCGATGACCGCCTGAGCCGGCAGCCCTGGATGCTGGGAGACTCGTATTCCTTGGTGGACCTGATCGTGGCCTCGGTGATCGGCTACAGCGCCTACATCGGTGCGCCGGTGGCCGCTCATCCCACGACGCTGGCTTGGCTGCAGAAGGTGCAAGCGCGCCCGTCGATGCAGATCGAGGCCTGAAGCCGGCTTGAAACTTCGCCGCCGTGCCAATCACGGCGGCGCTGACTTCGTCGATCACGCCGCCATGGAAGAGTCAGGCGTCAACCTGGGGAAGCGGCACTGACATATGCAAGGTCGGTTGAGCCGATGTCATGGTGCAGTTGAGTCAGCGGTGTGGTGACTTGGCCCCAGGTGATGCGTCTGGTGGTTGAACATGTGCACCACCCAGAACGCCTGAGTCACCGTACGAACAGAGCCGTCTTCATGGTGCGTATACGTGGACGGAGACACTGGAGACACCGCTTTGGACCACTCCAATAGCTGTGAGTCAACCCTCGCACGCTCTTGGTGCTGCTGGGTGAAGTGGATACATCTTCTCGTTCATCCACGAGTTGTAGGTCGCCATGACGACGCAGTAATGGCTTGTGATCATGGTGAGCTCCCGGCGAACAGTCCGTGCGGAGCGGAGTGCTCCATTCGAACGACGATCAAGGGGTTGTGTTTCGACAGGAGTGTGATCCTGATTTACCCCGACCCCCACCTTGGTCAATCTCAGGCATCGCTTTCACACCATCACGCAAGTCCTTATTTTTGTTGCATTTTTCCCTTACAAGATGCTACAAAAACATGCGCTAAGTGCTTGATTCCATTGAATTTTCTTTACACATTTCGTTGACCCAGGCTCACCCCATGAGCTAAAGTGCAATTAAGTGCACTCAAGTGGGTTTTTGTGGCAAACATCGTGTTTCAGGGGCCTGCGGGGCTGACGCTGGACGGCAAGGGGCGTATCGCCATGCCGTCGCGTCACCGCGAAGTCCTGTCCGCGATGGGTTGCAACCAGCTCACCATCACCAAGCACCCCGAAGGCTCGTTGATGATCTTCCCGCGCCCGGCGTGGGAGCACTTTCGTGAACGGGTGGCCGCGCTGCCGATGGAAGCCGCCGGCTGGAAGCGCATCTTTCTCGGCAACGCGATGGACGTTGAAATCGACGGCTCGTCTCGCGTGCTGATCGCCCCCGAGTTGCGCGCCGCCGCCGGCCTGACCCGTGACGTGATGCTGCTCGGCATGGGCAGCCACTTCGAGCTGTGGGACGCCACCCGCTACGC
>JACMKJ010000205.1 GCA_014380155.1 Rhizobacter sp.
CAGCACCCAGCCGTCGCCGTCCTGCCGGAGCATGGGGCGCGACAACGCCAGCCACTGTTCGCGGGTGTGCGGACCGAAGCCGGAGGAGATGGCCCACAGCGCGTCGGCAGCTTCGTCCACCGTGGCCCAACGGGTCGGCTGGCCGAGGTAGCCGCTGATGCGCGTGATGGCCGCCTGCTCGATGGTGGGCCCGATGTCGTTGATGACCATGCGGCTGATGGGCGAGCCCTTCTGCGCCGCCAGGCCGAGCCCGATCAGGCCGCCCATGGAAGTACCGACCCAATACAACGATGGCACGTTCAGGCGCGCCACCAGGGTGACCATGTCGGCCACATAGGCGGGTGTCTGGTAGCCGATGGGATCGACCAGCCAGTCGGATTGGCCACGTCCCACGACATCGGGGCAGACGACCCGGAAATCGTCCTGCAGGGCCAGGGCCAGCTGGTCGAAGTCCCGCCCCTGCCGCGACAGGCCGTGCACGCAGACGACCACGCGCGGATTCAAGGGATCGCCCCATTCCCAGTACCCCATGCGGTGCAAACCGTTGTTGTCAAGGCAAGCGACGTGATTCAGCCGTGGTTCAACCATGGGTGTTGCTCATCTTGGGGTTGTCCTATTTGATAATGGAATGTATCAATCCGGGAGAATCATCATGCTAAAAGGGAAAACCGCGGTCGTGACCGGCTCAACGAGCGGCATCGGACTCGGCATCGCGGTGGCGCTGGCACGCCAGGGCGCCAATGTGGTGCTCAACGGCTTCGGTGAGGTCGAAACCGCCAAGGACAAGGTCGCAGCCTTCGGCGGCAAGGTCAGCTACCACGATGCCGACATGAGCAAGCCCGACGAAATCGCCGCGCTCATGGCCCATGCCAAGGCCGAGTTTGGCGGTACCGATGTGCTTGTCAACAATGCCGGCATCCAACATGTGGCCCTGGTGGAAGATTTTCCGGTGGAAAAGTGGGACGCCATCATCGCCATCAACCTCAGTTCGGCCTTTCATACCTCCCGCCTCGCACTGCCCGGCATGAAGGCCCGCAACTGGGGCCGCATCATCAACATCGCCTCGGCCCACGGGCTGGTGGCGTCAGCCGAGAAATCGGCCTATGTGGCCGCCAAGCACGGCTTGGTGGGGTTCACCAAATCGGTCGCCCTGGAGACCGCCGGGACCGGCGTCACCTCGAATGCCATCTGCCCCGGCTGGGTGCTGACACCGCTGGTGCAAAAGCAGATCGACGACCGGTCGACCCGCGAAGGCCTCTCGGCCGACCAGGCCAAACACGAGCTGCTCGGTGAAAAACAGCCCTCGGGCGACTTCGTCACACCCGAGCAGCTCGGTGAGCTGGCGCTGTTCCTGTGTTCGCCGGCCTGCAACAACGTGCGCGGCGCCGCCTGGAGTGTCGACGGCGGCTGGACCGCCCAGTGACCGTGCAGCGCAGGCCCCGTTCCGGTGCCTGCGGGCAGTCATGCCCTCACTTGGTCAGTTGAACGGTGCCGTTCACATTCACCGTCACACTGCCCTTGCCCAATTCCACCGGCAGGTCGGCGGCCTCGCCAGCCATCGACTTGCGCATCATCGGCGCCTGGGCGGCATACATCTGCGGCTCGTTGGTGCCGACGTTCACCTCGCGCAAGGTGTAGCCGGTGAAACCGAACTGGCGGGCATAGTCGGCCGCTTTGGCTCGGTAGCGTGTGATGGCAAGCCCAGCCACTTCGGCCTCGATCTTCTCGCGCTGCTCGCGCGACAGGTTGCTGCCCACCCGGGCGATGGTCAGCGTGCTGATCTGGCCGGTGAGGCGGGCGATGCCGGGAATGTCGCGCCCCTCGACGATCAGCTCGGCCGTACCTTGCCAGCCGGTGATGCCGCCCTTGTTCGAATAACGCGGGAAGAGCGAAAAACCACCCGTCTGCACATCGATCTGGCCTGGTTTGGCGACTTTTTTCGCTTCGGCCAGCGCGGCGTCGAGCGCCTGCTTGAGGCCGGCCTGCACAGCCGCGGCTTCCGTGCCTTCGCGGGTGGTGCTCAGGGTGACGCTGAGCATGTCCTTGGTGACCTCGACGGTCGCGCTGGCCGCCAGGCCGACGACGTTCTGCACGGGCGCATCGGCTGCCCAGCTGCCGGCAGAGATCAGGCTCAGGGCCAGGACGGCGGGAATCAGGTGTTGGCGTTTCAAGGTGGAGTCCTCATGAAGGTGGGTGGGTCGGAAAGAGCAGGAAGCGGCCGCGCACTCTGGGCTCGTTCGGCACCGCCTGCCGCGGATGGGTCGATGGTCGCATAGACCTGCCGGCGCCCCTGCAACACCTGCCGGGCAGGTCCGCGAGCGGAAATCGCCCCCCCCCCGATCCGAGGGTGGACGAAGGCCGTTTCGCGACTTGGCAGGTGGTCGGCAAAGTTCGTGCGCGCCCACCCCCAACGCCGCAGCCACCCCGTAGGACGACAGGTTTTTCAGCGTCTTTCCAGGTGCTGCGGGACGCCGAAGTCAGGGTTCGCCAGTTTGTAACAGTGAGTCAAAGCTGCTAAAACCGCGGTTTAGCGTGCGCACAATCCGCCGTTACAAAGAAAGGGAGGTACGCTATGACTACCGCAACCAATACCCGTCCGGACCGCATCGTTGTCGTGGACGACGACGCACGCATTCGAGACCTGCTTCGCCGCTATCTCACGCAAGAAGGGTTCGAGGTGCTGCTGGCAGAAGATTCCAAGGCGCTCAACCGGGTGCTGACCCGCGAGACGGTCGACATGATCGTGCTCGACCTGATGCTGCCCGGCGAAGACGGCCTGTCGATCTGCCGCCGGCTGCGTGCCGCCAACGACCTGACGCCGATCATCATGCTGACCGCCAAGGTCGAAGACGTCGACCGCATCGTCGGCCTCGAGGTCGGTGCCGACGACTACCTGCCCAAGCCGTTCAATCCGCGTGAACTGCTGGCCCGCATCCATGCCGTGCTGCGCCGCCGCCCTGCCCTCGAAGCGCCCGGCGCACCTGCCAAAGATGCCCTCACCGTCACCTTCGGCCCGTTCGAATTCGACCTGGCCCTGCGCCGGCTGTCGAAGGACGGCGAGCAGATCGCCCTGACCACCGGCGAGTTCTCGATGCTCAAGGCCCTGGTTCGCCACCCGCGCCAGCCGCTGTCGCGCGACAAGCTCGCCCAGCTCGCCCGCGGCCGCGAATTCGAACCCTTCGACCGCAGCCTGGATGTGCAGATCTCGCGGCTGCGCAAGATGCTCGAGCCCGATCCGGCGCAACCACGCTACATTCAGACCGTGTGGGGCGTGGGCTACGTGTTCGTGCCAGATGGCGCGGCCTGATCGACAAAAACCGCGCCAGGGCCCCAAGACGGGGCCCTTTTTCGCTCCGACGGTGCCCGACCCCCAGCCACTTGCCATGCCTCGCAAGACCGTCGCACTCAGCCTCTTCTGGCGCACGTTTTTCCTGCTCGCCATTCTGCTGGTCGGTGGTGTGTTCGCGTGGGTGCAGACCTTCCGGGCGCTCGAGTTCGAGCCGCGCGCCGTGCAGTCGGCGCAGCAGATCGCAAGCCTGGTGAACCTGTCGCGTGCGGCGATGAAATACGCCGACGACATCAACCGCATCACCCTCGTCAAAACCATGTCGAACCAGGACACGGTGAAGGTGCTGCCACGCGAGCCGGGCGACAAGTGGGAGCCTTTCGAGTCGGATCGCTTTTCCAAGGCCATCAGCCAGGAGCTGCATTCGCGGCTCGGTGCCGACACCGTGGTCGCGTCAGCGGTCAATGGCATTAGCGGCCTGTGGGTCGGCTTCTCGGTCGAAAAAGACGCCTACTGGCTGCAAGCCGACCCCACCCGGGTGCGGCCGATGGCCGGCAGCAGCTGGCTGTTGTGGGTGACCATTGCCCTGCTCGCCACCGTGTTCGGCTCGGCCGCCATCGCGCGCCTGATCAACCAGCCGCTGCGTGACCTGTCGTTCGCGGCCAGCCGCATCCGCGATGGTGAGTACGAGTCGCAGCTCGACGAGAACACGCTCACCAGCGAGATCCGCCAGGTCAACATGGGCTTCAACCGCATGGCGCGCGAGCTGGCGAAGGTGGAAGAAGACCGCGCGGTGATGCTGGCCGGCATCTCGCACGACCTGCGCACGCCGCTCGCCCGCTTGCGGCTCGAAGCCGAGATGAGCGTGCACGACGAAGAGGCCAAGAAGAACATGGCGCTCGACATCGACCAGCTCGACGCCATCATCGACAAGTTCATGGACTACGCGCGGCCTGGCGAGACCAAGCTGGTGCCGGTGCATGTGAGCAGCCTGGTTGAACGCGAGATGCAGGGCTTTCGCGACCCGTCGCAAATTCGAATCAGCTCGCGTGTGGCGATCGACACCAAGGTCATGGCCGACGAGGTCGAGCTCGGCCGGGTGTTCCAGAACCTGTTTGAAAACGCCCGCCGTTATGGTCGCTCCACCGACACCGGCATTGCGCGAGTGCAAGTGAGTTATGCGCGCACCGGGCCGTGGGTGATCTTGAGCGTGCGCGACTATGGGCAGGGGGTGGCGCCTGAGAAACTCAAGCAGCTCACGACGCCCTTCTTCCGCGGCGATGCGGCGCGCACGGCGGCGACGGGTGCAGGTCTCGGCCTGGCGATTGTCGAAAAATCAGTGCAGCGCATGGGCGGCAGCTTCGAGCTGGCCAATGCGATGGATGGCGGGCTGGTGGCACATGTGCGGCTGAAGAAGGCGCCCTGAGTCGTCAGGCCTTCACCAGCAAACACACCGCCCGCGCTTCGATCGATTCGAGGCGCCCCACCGGCCCCATGTTCTCTGCCGTCTTGGCCTTCACGTTGACCTGCTCCACCGGGATTCCCAACGCAATGCCGATGCGCTGGCGCATCGGCTGAATGTGCGGCGCCATCTTCGGCGCCTGGGCGATGATGGTGCTGTCGACGTTGCCGATGATCCAGCCGGCAGCCTTTACACGACGGCCCGCTTCGGTCAGCAAGGCCAGCGAGTTGGCCCCCTGGAACTGCGGGTCGGTGTCTGGGAAATGGCGGCCGATGTCGCCCATGGCCGCAGCGCCAAAGAGCGCATCGGTGATCGCATGGCAGAGCGCGTCGGCATCCGAATGGCCCTTGAGGCCATGCGTGTGGGGAATCTCCACCCCACCCAGGATGAGCTTGCGGCCGGCGACCAAGGCATGGGTGTCCCACCCCTCGCCAATGCGCCAGCGTGGCACTTGCGGTTTGAGCGTCATGGGCGTGTCCTCAACAAGCGTTCGGCCAGCGCAAAGTCGCTGGGGTAGGTGACCTTGAAATTCTCGAACGAACCCGGCACCAGCTTGGGCGCACGGCCGGTGGCCTCGATGGCACTGGCTTCGTCGGTGACGGCGCCGGCGCTGGCCAGGGCGAGCTGCAGCTCGCCGAGGCGAAACATCTGCGGCGTTTGCGCCTGCCACTTGTGGGCGCGGTCCACGGTGGCGGCCACACGGCCGGCCGATTCCTGCTTCATCGTGTCGGCCAGGGGCAAGGCCAACAGGCCGCCCACCTCGTCGTCCAGGCAAGCATCGATCAAGGCATCGACCCAAACAGTACGCAGCAGGCAACGTGCGGCGTCGTGCACCAGCACCCAGTCGTTGGGCTGCGCACCCCGGCGCAACAATTCGGCCAAGCCATTGGCGACCGACGCAGCGCGGCTCGCACCGCCCACACGCGCCACCCATCCGGTGAACCCCGCTGTGTGCGATTCGAAAACCATGTCTTGCGGGCTCAGCACCACCAGCGTCTGCCGAAGGCGCGTCACACCGGCCAAGGCCTGCAAGGTGTGCGACACCAGGCTGCGCCCCGCGAGCGGCGCGTACTGCTTGGGCCCCTCGGCCCCCGCGCGCTCGCCGATGCCCGCGCAGGGCACCAAGGCGTAAAGGTGAGGGGGAGATGTTGTGGTCATCAAGCGTGCAAAGAGGGGCGAATTCTATAATTCGCCCGGTTCATCGCCCCGGAGGAAATCGCCTCAACGGGGCGATTTGATTTTGTCTGGTTCCCATGCAGTTGCCCGCCCTCGCTCCCGGTAAACGCTTCACCCTGCCGCGGCCGCTTGGTTCGGCCGATGCCTTGCTGCTGGCGCGCTTCGCCCAGGCACAAAAAGCACAAGGCCAGCTAACCGCCATCGTCAGCGCCGAGCCGGCCGACACGCAGCGGCTCGAAGGCGAGCTGCAATTCTTCGCGCCCGAGCTGCGCGTGGCCGTGTTCCCCGATTGGGAGACTCTGCCCTACGACACCTTCTCCCCCCACCAGGACCTGATCTCCGAGCGCCTGGCCACGCTGTGGCGGGTGCAGCAGGGCGAGGTCGACGTGGTCTTGATGCCGGCCTCGACAGCACTCGTGCGCCTGGCCCCACCGAGCTTTCTTGCGGGCTACACCTTCCACTTCAAACAAAAGGCCAAGCTCAACGAAGCAGCGCTCAAGGCCCAGCTCACGCTCGCCGGCTACACGCATGTGAGCCAGGTGGTGTCGCCTGGCGAATACGCCGTGCGCGGCGGCTTGATCGATCTCTTCCCGATGGGCTCGCTGGTGCCCTACCGCGTCGACCTGTTCGGCGACGAGGTCGACAGCATCCGCACCTTCGACCCCGACAGCCAGCGCAGCCTCTACCCCGTGCCCGAGGTGCGCCTGCTGCCCGGCCGCGAGTTCCCGATGGACGACGAGGCACGCGCCGCCTTTCGTGCCCGCTGGCGCGAGAAGATGGAAGGCGACCCGACCAAGGTGCGCTTGTACAAAGACATCGGCAGCGGCATCGCCACCGCCGGCATCGAGTACTACCTGCCGCTCTTCTTCGACAGCACGGCGACCATCTTCGAGTACCTGGGCGCCAAGGCCACGCTCGCGCTGCACGGCGACATCGACGAGTCGCTGAAACGCTTCTGGACCGATACCCGCGAGCGCCACCGCTTCTTGCAGCACGACCGCGAGCGGCCCATCCTGCCGCCCGAAGACCTGTTCCTGCGGCCCGAAGACTTCTTCACCCTGGCCAACGCGCATGCCACGCTGGTGGTGCGCGGCAAGGAGCCCGTCGAGTGGGCCCGCCCCCTGCCCGACCTGAGCGTTGATCGTGGCGCGCCCGAGCCGCTGAAAAAGCTGCAACTCCACGTGGGCACCACGCAGCACCGCGTGCTGATCATGGCTGAGAGCCAAGGCCGGCGCGAAAGCCTGCTCGAGCTGCTGCGCGACAGCAAGATCGAGCCACCCAGCGTGTCCACTTTGGCCGAGTTCGAAGCCGGCATCGAGCGGTTTGCGATTGCCGTCGCACCGATGGCCGAAGGTTTTTTCTGGACAGAACCGGGCATCCAGTTCGTCACCGAAACCGAACTCTTCGCCACCAGCCCCACCGCGCGGCGCAGACGCAAACAGGAGCAGGTCAGCGACGTCAACTCGCTGATCAAGGACCTGTCGGAGCTGAAGGTCGGTGACCCCGTGGTGCACGTCAACCACGGCATCGGCCGCTACGTCGGACTGGAGAACATCGACCTTGGTGAAGGTGCGAGTGAGTTCTTGATCCTGGAATACGCCGACAAGGCAACGCTGAAGATCCCGGTCGCGCAGCTGCACCTGATCGGCCGCTACACCGGCGTGAGCGCCGAAGAGGCCCCGCTGCACCGCCTGGGCTCCGGCCAGTGGGACAAGGCCAAGCGCCGCGCGGCCGAGCAGGTGCGTGACACTGCGGCCGAGTTGCTCAACCTGTATGCGCGCCGCGCAGCACGCGAGGGTTTCGCCTTTCGCTTCGCGCCGCACGATTACGAGGCCTTTGCCGCCAGCTTCGGCTTTGAAGAAACGCCGGACCAAAAGGCTGCTATCCACGCCGTCATTCAAGACATGGTCAGCCCGAAACCCATGGACCGCCTGGTCTGCGGCGACGTGGGCTTCGGCAAGACCGAGGTGGCCTTGCGCGCCGCCTTCGTCGCGGTGACGGGTGGCAAGCAGGTGGCCATCCTTGCGCCCACCACGCTGCTGGCCGAGCAGCATTTCCAGAACATCTCCGACCGCTTCGGCAAGTGGCCGGTGCGCGTCGCGGAGATCTCGCGCTTTCGCTCCAGCAAGGAAGTCAGGGCCACGCTCGAAGGCCTGGCCGACGGCACCGTCGACATCGTGGTCGGCACGCACGCGCTGATCAGCGACAAGGTCAAGTTCATGCGCCTGGGCCTCTTGGTCATCGACGAAGAGCATCGCTTCGGTGTGCGCCACAAAGAGGCGATCAAGGCCATGCGCGCCGAGGTCGACGTGCTCACGCTTACGGCCACACCGATCCCGCGCACCTTGGGCATGGCCCTCGAAGGCCTGCGCGACCTGAGCGTGATCGCCACCGCGCCGCAGCGCCGCTTGGCCATCAAGACCTTCGTGCGCAATGAGTCCAGCGGCACCATCCGCGAGGCCGCGCTGCGCGAGTTGAAACGTGGTGGGCAGGTCTACTTCCTGCACAACGAAGTCGACACCATCGAATACCGACGCGAGAAGCTGCAAGAGCTGCTGCCCGAAGCACGCATTGCAGTCGCTCACGGCCAGATGCCCGAGCGCGAGCTCGAGCGTGTGATGCGCGACTTCGTGGCCCAGCGCTACAACATCTTGCTGTGCTCGACCATCATCGAGACCGGCATCGACGTGCCCAGTGCCAACACGATAGTGATCAGCCGCGCCGACAAGTTCGGTCTGGCCCAGCTGCACCAGTTGCGCGGCCGTGTGGGCCGCTCGCACCACCAGGCATATGCCTACCTGCTGGTGCCCGAGGTCGAAGGTCTCACCAAGCAGGCAGCGCAGCGCCTTGAGGCCATTCAAAACATGGAAGAGCTGGGCTCGGGCTTCTACCTCGCGATGCACGACCTGGAGATCCGTGGTGCTGGCGAGGTGCTGGGCGAAAACCAGAGCGGCAACATGATGGAGGTCGGCTTCCAGCTCTACAACGAGATGCTGTCCGAGGCGGTGCGGTCGCTTCGGGCCGGGCGCGAGCCCGACCAGCTCTCACCCCTGAGCGTGACGACCGAGATCAACCTGCACGCGCCCGCGTTGCTGCCGAACGACTACTGCGGTGACGTGCACACCCGCCTGAGCCTCTACAAGCGCCTGGCCTCGGCCGAAAAGCCCGAGCAGATCGACACCATGTTGGAGGAGATCACCGACCGCTTCGGCAAGCTGCCGCCGCAAGGGCAGACGCTGTTCGACGTGCACCGCCTGCGGGTGCTGGCCAAGCCTTACGGCGTGGTCAAGATCGACGCCGCGCCGCAGCTCATGATCATCAGCTTCCGCCCCAATGCGCCGGTCGACGCCATGCGCATCATCGAGCTGGTGCAAAAGAACCGCCACATCAAGCTGGCAGGCAACGACAAGCTGCGCATCGAGCGCGAAACCAAGGAACCGAAAGACCGCGCGCAGCTGATTCGCGATGTATTGCGCTCACTCGGCACGCCGAAGGTCGAGGCCTGACGCGTTGACTCAGCGCCCCGCGCGCAGCACCAGTTGCACGGCGTGCGACCGTGATTCACCGGTGGGTTCGTAGCGCCACTGGCTGATGGCATCAATGACCGGTGCGTCCAGCGACTTCATCGGGCTGGAGCGCACGACCACATTCGACACCGACCCATCGGCATTCACGGTGAAGCCGACGACCACCTCCACGTCATTCAGCATGCGCCGCAACACCGTGGGTGACAGGGCCGGCTCGACCATTTGCGCAAGCTTCAGCGGCAATAGTGGAGCCGTCTTGGGCGCAGGCACGACGGGCGCCGGCATGGAGAGCGTCGGCGGCGCCGGCTCGGCACGCGCCACCAACGGCACGA
>JACMKJ010000014.1 GCA_014380155.1 Rhizobacter sp.
CAACCGCTACATCCGCAACTCGGTGGTGAACGGCGTGTGCCAAGGCGGCAACATGACCTTCCACGGCCAGATCGACGGTCTGCTGATCGAAGGCAACCGCATCGAGCAAGACGCGGCCGCTGCGGGCTGCTGGCTGATGTCGGTCACGCGTGGCTACACCACCCCCGAGTGGTTCCGCAACGCCGTGATCCGCAACAACAAGCTCATCAACGGAGGTAACACAGGGATGGCAGTTCAGTCTTCGCCAAGTGTCCTGGTCGAGGGCAATGTGGCGATCAACACCCGAGCGACCTACCAGAACTCGTTCTCGATCGGCGTCGGCTCGACCAGCCCGACCTCGGGCGGTGACGCTGGCGACGTGGGCGACACGGGCGCCATCGTGCGCAACAACACCGCCTGTCAGTCGGGCGGCGCGACCGGTGGGGTTGTCTCTGTCAACTCGCCGGGCGGTAGCGTCACGAACAACGTGGTGCTGGCCTCCACCGCGGGCGTCTGCGCACGCTGATCCGCGCAACTCACGCTTGATCTGTTCTGGAAAGGCCTCGCAGCTTTGCTGCGAGGCCTTTTTCATTCATTCGACCCAGGCGCTGATGTATTCTGGAGTTCAGCTGACAGCAAACTGAACAATGCAGAGGTAAGTCCATGACGCGCAAGAGATCCCGACAGGCATTCGCCGGCTTCATCATTTCCTTGTCCCTTTTCGTCGTGGCCAGCGCGTCAGCTGCAGGGCGGACTTACTACTTCTCCGACTGCCAGCCGGGCGCTGCGGCCACGTGCGCCCCGGGGAAGGACTCCAACCCGGGCACGAGTGAAAAATCACCCAAGCAGACCTTGGCCAGCGTGAACATCAACGCCCTCCCCGCGGGCAGCAAGTTGCTTCTGGCGCGAGGCGGTGTGTGGTTGCAGCCCATGGTGTTGTTGGACAACCCGCATGTCACGGCCGAAGAACCGTTGGTCATCGACGCCTATGGCAGCGGCGAGCTGCCTTGGCTGCAAGCGCCCGACATCAAGGCGTCGGTTTTCTTGCTCGGCACATACAACAACACCTCGTACGACGGCGGGTACACCTTCCGCAACCTGAAGATCGACGGCAGGGGCAGTTCACAGTGGGGGTTTTTTCTCAGCCACAACCTGCACCACGTGACCATCGAGAACACCGAGATCACCGGCTTTCACATCGGCATTCACACGCAGGCGCGTGCACCACGTGGTGTGAACAACGTGCTGATCCGCAACAACACGATCAGCCGCAACCACGGCATGGGCATCCTCGGACAGATGAGCGACAGCGTGATCGAAGGCAACCTGTTCGAGGGCAACAATTTCTCCGGCAGCGGCTTTGATCACGCGATCTACCTCTCGGGCAACGATGCCGGTGGGCGCAACAATGTCGTGCGCAACAACATCTTCCGCCAGAACTCGGTGGTCAAGGGCGTCTGCAGCGGTGGCAATGTCACCATGCACGGGCAGATGGACGGCATGTTGATCGAGGGAAACACCATCGAGCAAAAGGCTGCGTCCATGGGGTGCTGGGGCTTCTCGATCACCACCGGGTACACCTCGGGCGAATGGTTCCGCAACTTCGTGGTGCGCAACAACACGGTCATCAACCTCGGTGGCTGTGCCTTCTGCATCAACTCTTCGCCTGGCATCGTGGTCGAGAACAACCGCGTGTTCAACGATCAGAGTGCCTACCATGTGGCAGTGAGGATCGGCGGCAAGCCAGGGGCGGGCGACGAGCCCGATCGTGACGCGGTTGTTCGGAACAACATTGCCTGCTTTCCGAAGGGCGACTCGCGGCAGTCGGTTGCGCTCATCGAGTCGCCGGGCGCCAAGGTGACGGGCAATGTCGCCTACACCGGGGCAGCAGCCACGACGGGCGCCTGCGCGCGTTGAGCGCCGCGCCGGCGCGGCGTAGTTAAGCGCCGCGCCAGCGCGTGGTCAAGGCGTGGGGCGATACCCGGCGACAGGGCTGGTGGCGGCATTGGCGCCGGGGCCCGTGGTGGCGCTGAAGCGCTGGCGCACACGCCCCAGTGGCCGTTCGATGCCGTAGTAGAGCGCCGCGGACGCTGCCACCGTGAGCACCGCCGCGGTGAGCGCGAGGCTCCCGAGCGATCTGCCCACGATCTCCTTGGAGAGCGCGAGCATCGCGGGGTGGGTCAGGTAGATCGCGTAGCTCAGCAGGCCGATCCACTTGACCGGTTTCAGGTTGAGCAGTCGCAGCACGCCCCACTCGGGGTAGCGCACCGCCGTGATGAAGATCGGGAACAGGCACAGGCCCTGGATCGTGTAGCCGAAGGTCTCCCGGAACTCGCGGTCAGGGATGGCGAGCGAGACCAGTAGGCCGCACACCGAAAGCGGGAACAGCCGCCACTTCCATGTCGACTCGGAGATCAGGGTGGGGTCGAGCGCCGGGTTGCCGCGCAGCGCCAGGACGCAGCCGAACAGGATCGCGTCGATGCGCGTGTCGGTGGCCATATAGGTGCGGTCGTAGGGCACGTCAAACCAGAACACCAGCACGCAGCGCCACAGCAGCACCAGGCCACAGGCACCCATGAGCCATGCCGCGACCTGGTCGCGCGACTTGCCGCGCGAAAGGAACAGGAACAAGGCCGGGAAGGCGAGATAGAAGTGTTCTTCGACGGCGAGTGACCAGTAGACGTCGGTGAACGGCGCGATCGGCGCCTTCCAGCCCGCCCAGATGATTTCGTAGTTGGTGAGGTGAAAGATCTGCCCGACAAGAAACCATGGCTCGACCAGGTCTGCATACCAGCCGTACAGCGCCGCGGCGATCAGCACGAGATAGAAGGTCGGGAAGATGCGCAGCGCCCGGCGCACGTAGAACAAGCGGATGTTCACCGTGCCGGTGCGCTCGGTTTCCTGCCGCATCAGGGTGGTGATCAGATAGCCGGACAGGAAGAAAAACAGCGTGACGCCGAAATGGCCGGGCACGACCCGTGGCACTCCGGCAGCCATCATCGCGTGAGACAGGAAGACGAGCAGGATGGCGATGCAGCGCAGGCCGTCGAGTGACGGGATGTAGAGGCCGCGGTGGGTGGAGGTCATGGCACCACGTGCTGAAAGTTCGTTGAACGGGTCATGCACCGGCGCCTCAGTGCGCGGCGCCGCGGCGGGTAGGCGATGCGACGCGCGTATTCGCTTGGGCCGCTGCCGCCAGCTTGGCGTTCGAAGCTGCCGCCACC
Organism: Rhizobacter sp.; assembly: GCA_014380155.1. Classification (GTDB taxonomy): domain Bacteria; phylum Pseudomonadota; class Gammaproteobacteria; order Burkholderiales; family Burkholderiaceae_C; genus Rhizobacter. Next base: position 3,204 of record JACMKJ010000014.1, read on the forward strand.
GCGCCACGTTCGACCAGCCGCATGTACCCGACCGCGAGGCCGGCGAGGCACCAGTACAGCGGGTAGACGAAGAAGATGGGGCTCACCGTGCCCATGATGAAGAGCACCCCCACGAGTGTGGCCAGCAAGGCGCGGCCGAGCGTGTGCCGTTCGTCGCGCTTGTCGAGCTTGAGCATGCTTGCGAAGATCCCCGCCATCGCCACGAGGATGATCGAGAAGAACAAGCCCAGTGACACAAAGCCGCCCTTGAGGGCGATCATCACGTAGGTGTTCACCAGATCGATGATGCCGTCGCTGCCTCGCAGGTCTTCGATCGCTGGGGTGGTGGCGAAGTCGAAGTTTCCGAAGACCGGGTTTTGAAGAATCACCTTGAAAGCCACTTCGGCCAGGTGCTCTCGGCCATCGACGTTTCTGGAGTCGACCGTCCCGATCCAGGGGAGGTGATCGATGATGACGCCCCCGGCCTGTGTGGAAAGCAAGACAGGCAGCGACAGCAGCAAGGCAAGCACCAGCTTGGACAAATTGCTCACTGCCCCCGGCCCGAGCAGGATGAACAGCGCGATCATGCCGCCCGCGCCCAGCCACGGCGCCCGCGCGAAGGCGCCGATGATCCCGGCGATCATCAGCAGGAACCCGAGACGACGCATCCACAGGTTGGGCACCAGCGTTCGCACATACAGGTACAGGCCGATGCCCACCGCGCAGGTGTAGCCCGCCACGATCGACTGCTCGGCCGTGCCTTCGGCGCGGAGCATGCCCGAGCGCAGCAGATAGCCACGGTCACCCAGGCTCACCCCCAGGGCGTTGTCGAGTGCCGAGTAGAGCAGCCAGCGACGCGCGAATTCGCACGCGACGATGGCGCAAAAGATCATGACGCCCACGGTGAACGCGCCCAGCGCGTCACGAAAATCCTTCAGGGTGCGCAACGAGCGACTGCCGGCGTAATACAGCAAGAAGACGTTGGTGAATTCGTAGAAGACGCTGTCTCTGATGACGCTGGTGAAGGTGCGGTAAGGCAGCGTGAGAGCCACTTCGAGCACAAACATGCCAATCAGCAACTTGTCGCACAGCAGTTGCCCGAAGGGTTCGACGCCGGGCTTCTTGCGCAGCGACAGATAGAGCGGCAGCAGCAAGAGCAGAGACAGCATGCGCAGTGGCTCGAGCACGAACAGCTCTTTCATGAGCCCGAAGCCTGGGATCGACGCCGCCAGGCGTGGCAGGCAGAGCATGACCGCCAGGTAGAGCGCAAAACGATTCGAGTCGCGCTTGCCCGCGTAGAGCAGTGCGAACGCCGCGATGCCCACAAAGAGCCAGTAGTTGTGCGCCAGGAATGCCGAGAGCGTCAGCGCGAACCAGAGGTTGCGCCGCAGCTTGAAATCCTCGACCGAACAGGCCTGCGCGGTGATGGGTTTCTTTGCGAGCGCGAACACCGCAAAAGAAACCGCGAGGATGAATACGAGAGCTCGAAGATGTTCAGGCAACCGGCTTCCTCCGGTAGGGCGAACCCGCTGCGGGCAACAGTGGGGTGTTTGATCTGAGTCTCGGCGCGCCGGCCGGGAGGAGGGGGCGATGGGGGCAAGCGTTGCTTGGCACAACCAAAAACCACCGCGGGTCAGTGTAGTTCCACGGTGTGGGGCGGGTCTCTCCCGCGTTCAAAGGGCAATGCGCCACTCTCAGGTGGCCGTGCTGGGCAGGGTGTGAAAGCTGGTCTGTGGCGTGAGCCCGTCCAGGCGGTGGCCGAAAGCCTCGATGTGGGGGCGCCAGAAGTCCAGGTCGTAGCGCGCCCACGCGTGGCAGCCGAAGGGCAGGCGCTCGCCGTTGAGCTTGTACAGACGGCGCGGCAGCGCCTCGAACGAGAACTCGCGCGCTTGGTCGAACGTGGCCACGCGAAACCAGGCCAGGTGCCGGTTCACCACCAGGCCCCAGAAGTTGTCTTCTCCGCGCGGGAACACGAGGCTCGGGTACTGGCCTCGCGCGATGCGGAGCAGGTCACTGGGCATACGGCGCAGGGCCTGCAGCGGCTCGCGCTTCGCGTGAGCGGCCAGCAGGCGCAGCCACAGCCAGGCCGAGCGCCGCCCGCGCAACATCGAAGAGACCTTGCGCAGCGAAAACCCGCCGTTGCCCACACCCAGCACGGGTGAAGAATCGTTCGCCACCACGTGCCCCTCGAACCAGGGCGCGCCGATGTAGTCGAGCCCGGAGGCACACCATTTCTCCAACTCATCGCGAAAGACGAACACATCCAGCTCATAGAACAGCACGTACTCGTACGCCCGGTAGCGCTCGTACAGGAAGGGCTCGATCTTCAGCTTGGTGAAGTTGGCGTAACTCGACTGCCAGTGCGACGCGATGTGATCGACCTCGATATTCGGGATGATGGCCTGGTAGGCGCGGGTGTCCATGCCCTCGGGGCACACGAGCCGGATCGGGTGGTGCCCCAGCACCTTGAAACACTGCCGCAGGGAGATCTCTTCGAGCGGTGTGATGGTCGGCTGGTGGACCGTGATCAGGACGACGACCCGCATCGGGGCTCCTCTTTCTTGTGGGCTGTTAGGCAGCGCGCATTGTTGCCGCTGCGGGCACTGCGCGAACCCACCTGATCGCGGGCTGCAGCACCACGCCGTGTGTGACTCAGATCACGCCCAGGCGAGCTGGGCCCGCGCCAGGGGCAGCTCCCGAATGCGCTGGCCGGTGGCGCGAAAGATCGCGTTGCACACGGCCGGGGCGATCGGCGGCAGTGCCGGCTCCCCCAGGCCGCCGATGGGGTTGTCGGAGGTGAGGAAGTGCACCTCGATCAGCGCGGGAGCATCGGCCATGCGCAGCAGCGGGTAGTCGTTGAAATTGCTCTGCAGCACGCGGCCGCGCTCGATGTCGACCCGCTGGAACCACGCTGCGCTCAGGCCGTCGACGATGGCGCCTTGTACCTGGGCCTCGGCGCCGCTCAGGTTGACGACCTGCTCGCCCACGTCGCACACACACACCACCCGGTCGACCTTGAGGCGGCCTTCGGGTGACACTGTCACCTCGGCCACCTGCGCCACGTAGCCGCTGTAGCTCGCATGGAAGGCCACCCCCTGCGCCTGGCCGCGTGGCAGCGCGCGACCCCATTGGCTCTTTTGCGCCACCGTCTGCAGCACGCGGCGCATGCGCGCCACCTGGTAGCCCTCGCCGCGCGAGAAGAGGCCACCGGAGCGCATCACTTGTCTGTCACCCAGCAGCGCGAGGCGGAACTCGACCGGATCGCGTTGGGCCGCGTGCGCCAGCTCGTCGATGAAACTCTGCACCACCCAGGCGTGCACGTTGGCCTTGGGCGCGCGCCACGCACCCATCGGGATGCCGCACTCGATGACACTTTGTTCCAGCACACAGTGGTCGATCCAACGGCCTGGGAACTCGTTGGCGTCCAGCACGCTGCCGGCGTGGCCGCCGCGGCCGAAGCAGATGCTGTGGTCATGCCAGGCCACCACCTCGCCACGCTGGTTGACGCCGCCGCGCATGCGATGAAAGCCGCCCGCGCGGTAGTGGTCGTGCTGCATCTCGTCTTCACGCGACCACACCAGCTTGACGGGCGCGGGCACACGTTGCGCAATCGCCGCCGCTTCGACCACGTAGTCGCTGCTCAGGCGCCGCCCGAATGCGCCGCCGCCACGCAAGATGTGCAGGCGGATCTTCTCCTTGGGCAAACCCAGGCTCGCGCTCACGTGGTCGAGCGCCCACGACGGGCTCTGCGAGGAGGTCCACAGCTCCATCACACCGCCCTCGAACGACGCGGTGCAGTTCAGCGGCTCCAGCGCCGCGTGTGCGATGAACGGGTAGGCGTACCAGGCTTCGACACGCTTCGCGGCGCTGGCCAGCGCGCTCGGCACATCGCCGTCCTGGCGGAACACGGTGGTGCCGGGTTGCTTGGCGAGTTGCTCGGCCTGCGCGGCGAAGCCGGCCCAGCTCTGGTTGGCGGTAGTGCCCTCGGCCCACTGCACCTTCAGCTTCTTGCGCGCGCTGAAGGCGGCCCAGGTGGAGTCGGCGACGATGGCCACGCCGGGCTGCAAACCCAGCACGCCGCCGATGCCTGACAGGATGAACGCGTCGCGCACGCCGGGCAGGGCCTTGAGCTCGTCGAGGTTGGCGCTGCCCACTTGGCCGCCGAAGACCGGGCACTTCTCGTAGACGGCGTAGCGCATGCCGGGCAGCTGCATGTCGATGCCAAACAGTGGCGCACCGCTCACGATCTTGTCGTTGTCGACACCCCCGACACGTGTGCCCAGCAGCTTGAAGTCTTTCGGGTTCTTGAGCTTGACCGAGCGCTCGCTGGGCACGGGGAGGGCAGCGGCCCGCGAGGCGAGGGCGCCGTAACCGAGCGAGCGGCCTGACGCGCGGTGGTGCACCGCGCTCAGTGCCGCGTGGCACTCGCGCTCGGGCACGCCCCAGGCTTGCGCCGCTGCGGTGACGAGCATGCTGCGCGCGGTGGCCCCGAGCACACGGAAGGGCTGGTAGTTCTTCAGCGTGGAGGTGCTGGCGCCGCTGAACTGGTTGCCGTAGGCCGCGTCGAGATCGCCTTGTTCGACGACCACGTCTTTCCAGTCGACCTCCAGCTCTTCGGCCAGGATCATCGGCAACGAGGTCTTCACACCCTGGCCCACTTCCATCTGTTTGGAAACGAGGGTCACCGTGCCCTCGGGTGAGATGCGGATGAAGGCGCTGGGCTTGAAGCTGCCGCCGGGCGCCGTGGTCTTCGTCGCAGCCCCCTTCGATGCGCCATCAGGCGATCGCAACGCGAACCCGAGCACCAAGCCGCTGCCGGCGAGGGCCGAGACCGCCAGGAAGCCACGGCGGCCAATGCGCTTGAGATGAGACGGCGTCTTCGTCACGGAGAAGTCTTTGCGGCAAGGGTGCGAATTATTTCACCGCCAGTGTGTTTCATTCGTAGCCTCCCTGCACTCCACACGCCTATCTAGGGGGTCCGGGGGGAACTTGTTGCCGCACATAATTCCGAGGGTTTTTGCGCAACTTGCAACGTTTGCGGCCACGTCATCGGGTGGAATTTGTTGTCAAGTAGGGCCACCGCGCAACCCGTCTGAACGAGCGTTCCAGCGCTCACGAATCCCGGCTGGAATCAACCAAGAGCAAATATGGCGAATTCATGGCGTAGCGTCCTCATCGGTTCCGAGTCCTTGCTGATTCAGTGCGGGCAGGTGCTCGAACAAGCGGGCCACCAAGTGATCGCCGTGGTCACCACCCGCCCCGCCATCCGCCGCTGGGCCGCCGGTCGCGGCATTCGCGTGTTGGCCGACACCAAGGCCTTGCTCGCCGCACAAGACCTGCAGCCCTTCGACTACCTCTTCAGCATCACCAACCTGTCGGTGCTGTCGGCCGACGTGGTGGCGCTGCCCACGCGCGCCGCGATCAATTTCCACGACGGCCCGCTGCCCGAATACGCAGGTCTCAACACGCCCATCTGGGCCATGCTCAACGGCGAAGCCGGCCACGGCATCACCTGGCATCTGATGACGCGGGCCGTCGACCAGGGCGACATCCTGGTGCAGCGCCGCTTCGAGCTGTCTGACAACGAAACCGCACTCACACTCAACACCAAGTGTTTTGCAGCCGGCATGGAAAGCTTCGAAGAGCTCGTCGCCGGCCTGGCCAGTGGCGAGCTCAAAGGCCAGCCGCAGACCGCTGGCGTGCAAAAGTATTTCGGTCGCAAAGACCGGCCTGCCGCGGCCTGCGCCATCCGCTGGGATCAACCCGCCGACACCACCGCCACGCTGGTTCGCGCGCTCGACTTCGGCACCTACGCCAACCCGCTCGGCTCGGCCAAGGCGCTCTTCAACGGCCAGCCGGTCATCGTGCCCGAGCTGCGTGTGACCGAGACGCGCTCGACGCAAGCGCCCGGCAGCATCGTCGCGGCCGACGCACAAAACCTGACGGTCGCCACCGCCGACTTCGACGTTCAACTGCCTCGCCTCGAAAGCCTCGACGGCAAGCCGCTCGCGGCCGCCCCGCGCGCCGGCCAGCGTTTCGATCTGCTCGACGACACCACCGCCGCGCAGCTCACCTCCGCCAACGCCGCGGTGTGCACGCACGAAAACTTCTGGCTGCGCCGTCTTGAAACACAAACCCCGCTGGAGCTGCCCTACATCGACCGCAGCGCCGCACCGGTGCTCGAGAACTACCTGCACGTCGACGCCGAGTTGCCTGCAGGTGCATCGGCCGATGCGCGCTTGGCCGCCCTCGTGGGCTACCTCGCACGCCTGACCGACAAAGACGGCTTCGACCTCGGCTTCGCTGACGCCGCGCTGAACGCCGTCGTGGGCAACGCACCGGCCTGGTTTGCACAACAGACGCTGCTGCGCGCCTCGGTCGATTTTTCACGCGGCTTCTCTGTCTTGCGAGATGCCGTTCAAAACGAACTGCTGGAGCTGCGCCGCCGTGTCTCCTACGCCACCGACCTGGTTGCACGGGTGCCCGAGCTGCGTGTTGCGGCGGCACTCAAAGACCCGCGCGTGCAGCCGGTCGCGCTGCTGATCGTCGACACGCTGGACGCGGCCCGCGCACAAGCCGGAAGCGAACTCACCATCGCTCTCACGAGTGATGGCCGCGCCAGCCGCTGGCTGTTCGACGCCTCCAAGCTCGACCGCGCCACTGTGCAAACCATGCAGGAGCAAGCCGCTGCCCTGATGCGCGCGGCCGAGGCCGATGCGCAGCGCCCGTTGGCCGAGCTGCCCTTGTGGGGCGACGCCGAGCGCAGCCGCGTGCTCAACGAATGGAATGCGACCGACGCCCCCGTGCGCGCGGAAGCCTGTGTGCACCGCTTGTTCGAAGAGCAGGCCGCACGCACGCCCACGCACACCGCAGTCACCTGCGAAGGTGATTCGCTCACCTACGCCGAGCTCGACCGCCGTGCCAACCAGCTGGCGCGCCGCCTCAAGTCGCTCGGCGTCGGCCCCGACGTGCTGGTGGGGCTGTGTGTCGAGCGTTCGGTCGAGATGATGGTCGGCCTGATCGCCATCCACAAGGCCGGTGGCGCTTATGTGCCGCTCGATCCGAGCTACCCGAAGGATCGCATCGCCTACATGGTCGAAGACTCCAAGGTGCCGGTGCTGCTGACACAAGCGCGTGTCGAACTGCCGAAGCACAACGCGGCGGTGATCAAGCTCGACACCGACTGGGCATCCATCGCCACCGAATCGGCCGAGCCTTTCGATGGCGGCGCCGAGCCGCAGCACCTGGCCTACGTGATCTACACCTCGGGCTCCACCGGCAAGCCCAAGGGCGTGATGGTCGAGCACCGCAACGTCGTCAATTTCTTTGCCGGCATGGACCACCACCTGGGTGAAGACCAGGCTGGCACCTGGCTGGCCGTGACCAGCCTGAGCTTCGACATCTCGGTGCTCGAACTCTGCTGGACGCTGACACGTGGTTTCCACGTCGTCATCGCCACCGGCGAAGAGCGTTCGGGCGCCGCGCCGCGTGGTGCACATGCCGCGCGCCCGCTCGACTTCAGCCTCTTCTACTTCTCCGCCAATGAAGCCGAAGGCGAAGGCGGGGAGAAGCACGACAAGTACAAGCTGCTGCTCGAAGGCGCCAAGTACGGTGACCAGCACGGCTTCTCGGCGGTGTGGACACCCGAGCGCCACTTCCACGCCTTCGGCGGTCTCTACCCGAACCCCGCTGTTGCGGGCGCTGCCATTGCTGCGGTGACCGAGCGCATCAAGATCCGCGCCGGCAGCGTGGTGCTGCCGCTGCACCACCCGCTGCGTGTCGCCGAAGAGTGGTCGGTGGTCGACAACATCTCCAAGGGCCGTGTCGGTATCTCGTTCGCATCCGGCTGGCAGCCGAATGACTTCGTGCTGAAGCCCGAGAACTTCGCCGACAACAAGAACATCATGCTGCGCAACATCGAGACGGTGCGCAAGTTGTGGCGTGGCGAGAAGTGCAGCTTCCCCGGCGCGACCGGCAGCGATGTCGAAGTGGGCATCCTCCCGCGCCCGGTGCAAAAGGAATTGCCGTACTGGGTCACCTCGGCCGGCAACCCCGAGACCTTCATCGCCGCCGGCAAGCTGGGCGCCAATGTGCTAACCCACCTGCTGGGCCAGACGGTCGAAGAGCTCGACGGCAAGCTCGCCGCCTACCGCAAGGCCTGGAAAGACGCCGGCCACCCGGGTGAAGGCTACGTCACGCTGATGCTGCACAGCTTCGTCGGCCCCGACGAAGCTGTGGTGCGCGAGAAGGTCAAGCAGCCGCTGATCGACTACCTCAAGACCTCGCTCAATCTTGTCAAGCAATACGCTTGGTCCTTCCCCGCCTTCAAGAAGCGCGAAGGCATGGACGATGCGAGCTCGACCGCCAGCGTCGACCTGCAAAGCCTGAGCGACGACGAGATGCAGGGCCTGCTCGAGCATTCGTTCAACCGCTACTACGAAACCAGCGGCCTGTTCGGCACGCCCGAGAGCTGCCTGAAGCAGGTCGACGCCATCAAGGCCATCGGTGTCGACGAAGTGGCGTGCCTGATCGACTTCGGTGTCGACTCGGCCTCGGTGCTGTCGCACCTGGAGTACCTCAACGAGTTGCGCAAGCAGGCCACGCCGCGCCGTGCGGCCAACGCCGACTACTCCATTCCCACGCTGCTCACACGCCACCAGGCCACCCACCTGCAGTGCACGCCGTCGATGGCGCGCATGTTGTTGCTCGACCCGGCCGCCGTGCCAGGCTTGAGCGGGCTCAAGCGCATGATGGTCGGCGGCGAAGCGCTGCAAGCCTCACTCGCCCGCGAGCTCAAGGGCACCATCGCCGGTCACTTGATGAACATGTACGGCCCCACCGAGACCACCATCTGGTCGGCGGTGCACCGTGTCGACACGGTCGAAGGCATCGTGCCGCTGGGCAAGCCGCTCGCCAACCAGGAGGTCTACATCCTCGACACCCGCCAGCAGCCCACACCCGTCGGCGTGCCGGGTGAGCTGGTGATCGGCGGCAAGGGCGTGGTGCGTGGTTACCTGCACCGCCCCGAACTCACTGCTGAGCGTTTCGTGGCTCACCCCTTCCGTGGCAGCGCGGGCAGCCGCGTCTACCGCACCGGTGACCTGGCGCGCCAGCGTGCCGACGGCACGATCGAGTTCCTCGGCCGCTTCGACCACCAGGTCAAAGTGCGTGGGTACCGCATCGAGCTGGGCGAGATCGAGGCCACGCTGCTCACCCACTCGGGCGTGCGCGAAACCGTGGTGGTGGCGCGTGAAGACACACCGGGCGACGTGCGCCTGGTGGCCTACCTTGTGACGGCCGGCAAAGACGCCGCACCCGCCGCTGACCTGAAAGAACACCTGCGCAGCCGCCTGCCTGACTACATGGTGCCGGCGCACTTCGTCTGCCTCGATGCGCTGCCGCAAACGCCCAACGGCAAGATCGACCGCAAGGCGCTGCCCGCGCCCGAGGCTGGCCATGCACCGGCGGTCAGCGAAGCCTTCGTCGCGCCGGCCAGCGACCTCGAAGAAAAGATCGCCGCCATCTGGAAAGACGTGCTCAAGCTGCCGCAGGTGGGCGCGCGCGACAACTTCTTCGACCTGGGCGGCCACTCTTTGCTGGCCGTGCAGGCGCACCGCAAGCTGCGTGATGCGCTGGGGCGCGATCTGTCGATCACTGACATCTTCCGCTTCCCGACCATCCAGAGCCTGAGCAATTACCTCGCTCAAGACGGCGAAGACGACGCTGGCGCGCAGGCCGGCAAGGCGCGTGCGCAAGGCCGCCGCGCGGCGATGCAACGGCGCCATGGCGTGCGCGCCTGAGGCAGCCCTTTCGAACGACAACAAAAACGATCCGAGGAAGAGTCACGTGATGACGCTGCACACCACACCCCAACCCACCCCAGCTTCTGCCGCAGGACAGTCCGCATGAGCGAGGTGAACGAGAGTGACATCGCCATCGTGGGCATGGCGATCCGGGTGCCCGGTGCCTCCAACCCGGAAGAGTTCTGGGCCAACCTGAAAAACGGCGTCGAGGCCACGCAGCCCTACACCGACGAACAGTTGCTGGCCAAGGGCGTGTCGCGCAGCACGCTTTCCGACCCGAACTATGTGAAGGCCGGCATCAGCCTGCAAGACATGGACGCCTTCGACCCCGAGTTCTTCGGGTTCAGCCAGAAGGAAGCCGCCATCCTCGACCCGCAGCACCGCCAGTTCTACGAGGTGTGCTGGGAAGCGCTCGAACGCGCTGGCCACCCGCCGGAAAAGTTTGACGGCGCGGTGGGTCTCTTCGCCGGCTGTGGCATGGGGGCGTACTTCACCTTCAACCTGCTGAGCAACCCCGAGCTGGTCGATTCGGTGGGCCTCTTTTTGCTGCGTCACACCGGCAACGACAAAGACTTCTTGTCGACCCGCGTCTCCTACGAATTCAACCTGCACGGGCCGTGTGTCAACGTGCAGACCGCCTGCTCCACCTCACTGGTGGCCACCCACCTGGCGGTGCAAAGCCTGCTCTCGGGCGAGTGCGACATGGCGCTCGCTGGCGGTGTGACCATCGAGGTGCCGCACGGCGTGGGCTACCACTACAAAGAAGGCGAAGTGCTGTCACCCGACGGCCACTGCCGCACCTTCGACCACCGCTCCAAGGGCACGGTGTTTGGCAGCGGCGCCGGCGTGGTGGTCATGCGCCGCCTGGCCGATGCGCTGCGCGATGGCGACCACGTGCACGCGGTCATCAAGGGCACCGCCGTCAACAACGACGGCTCGCGCAAGGTGGGTTACCTCGCGCCCAGCGTCGACGGCCAGGCCGCCTGCATCACCGAAGCGCTGGCGGTGTCGGATTGCGATGCCGACACGCTCAGCTACATCGAATGCCACGGCACCGCCACGCCGGTCGGTGACCCGATCGAGATCGCTGCGCTGACGCAGGCGTTTCGCGACACCACCGACCGTGTGGGCTACTGCAAGGTCGGCTCGGTCAAGACCAACATCGGCCACCTCGACACTGCCGCTGGCGTGGCCAGCCTGATCAAGGCCACGCTGGCGCTCGAGCACAAGCAGATACCTCCTTCGCTCAACTTCGAAGCGCCGAACCCGCGCATCGATTTCGCCAGCAGCCCGTTCACCGTGGCGGCCCGGCTCAGCGACTGGAAGGTCGATGGCAACAAGCCACGCCGCGCTGGCGTCAACTCGCTCGGCGTGGGCGGCACCAACGCCTTCGTGGTGCTCGAAGAAGCGCCGGCCGTGGCGCGCACGCCCACGCCGATTGACGAGTCGACCCAGCTGCTGGTGCTGTCGGCACGCAACCGCAAGGCCCTCGACGACAACGCCCGCCGCCTCGCCGCCTGGCTCAAAGACAACCCGAAGACCCCGCTGGCCGATGTGGCGCACTCGCTGCACGTGGGCCGCCGTGGTTTCGAGCAACGCCGTGTGCTGGCCTGCGCCAACCACGAAGAAGCGATTGCGCTGCTGGAGAGCAACGACGCCAAGCGGGTCTTCAACCACACCAATGAACTCGACCGCCCCTCGCTTGTGTTCATGTTCCCGGGTGGTGGTGCGCAGTACGTGCGCATGGGCATGGGGCTCTATGAAAAAGAGCCGGTGTTCCGCGAGTGGGTCGACAAGGGCCTGGGCATTCTCAAAACACGTTTCGGCGCTGACCTGGCGCCGGTGCTGCTGGCCAAGGAGGCCAGCGCCGAGCTGGCCGACTTGCTGGCCAAACCTTCGTCCCAGTTACCGCTGACCTTCCTGGTGGAGATCGCGCTCAGCAAGCTGTGGGAGTCTTACGGCATCAAGCCCGAGGTGGTGATCGGCCACAGCATGGGCGAGAACAGCGCAGCCTGCATTGCCGGCGTGTTCTCGTTCGAAGACGCGCTGGGCCTCTTGCTGCTGCGTGGCCAATTGGTCGGGCAGACACCACGGGGCGGCATGGTCAGCGTGCCGATGGCCGCCAAGGACCTGGTGCCGCTGCTGGGCGATGAGCTCGATCTCGCTTCGGCGAACAGCCCGCAACTCTCGGTCATGTCAGGCCCCTTGCCGCCGCTGGAGGCCTTGGCGGCGCGACTGGCCGAGCAGGGCATCGACACGCAGCGGGTGAAGGTCGACGTGGCGGCGCACTCGCGTCTTCTCGACGGCATCTTGCCGCGCTTTCGCCAGTACCTGCAAAGCATCAAGCTCAACGAGCCCAAGCTTCGCATCGTCTCCAACCGCACCGGCAAGTGGCTCGATCCGGCCACTGCGCGCGACCCCGAATACTGGGTGCAGCACTTGCGCAACTCCATCTTGTTTGCCGATGGGGTCGACACGCTGCTCGAATCCGACAACCACGTGTTCCTCGAAGTCGGCCCCGGCAACATGCTGGGCTCCTTCGTGCGCCAGAACCCGCGATCACCGACGCAGCGTGTGCTGTCGTCGATGCGCCACCCGCAAGACCCGATCCCCGACCATGTCTACTTCCGTACCGTGATGGGCCGGCTGTGGGCATTGGGGGTCGAGTTCGACGTGCAGCGCCTGTGGGGCAAGGGCCGCCGCCGTGTGCCGCTGCCGACCTATGCTTTCCAGCATGCACGTTACTGGATCGAGCCGGGTGTGGGCACGCTCGGTGCGTCGCGCGCCGAGGCCGAGCGCCCGCTGCGCCAGGCCGAGATCGGCGACTGGTTCCGCAAGCCGCGCTGGGTGCAACAAGGCATTCTCGAATCGACCGATGAGCCGCACACGTGGCTGGCCTTCCATGGCCGCGAGCCGCTGTCACTGAGCGCGGTGGCGAGCCTGCGCGAAGCGGGTCACCGCGTCGTTTCGGTGCTGCCGGGCGACACCTTCGCGCAGGTCGACGAGCACACCTACACGCTCGCTGCTGAAGCTGGCGGCGTGGGTTACCAAGAGCTGCTCGATTCGCTGGCCGAGCGCGAGATCGCGCCCGACCGCATCTTGCACACCTGGCTGGTCACGCTCGACCGCAACTTCCGCCCGGGCTCGACCTTTTTTCACCGCAACCAGGAACACGGCTTCTACTCGCTGTTCCACCTGGCGCGCGCGTTGGGCAAGGCCGGCCTCACGGAGCACCCGCTGCACATGACGGTGGTCGCGAATGGCGCCCAACGTGTGGGCGACGAAGGCCTGCTGTTCCCCGACAAGGCGACGGCGCTCGGGCCCTGCGCGGTGATACCACGCGAGTTCCCCAACGTGAGCTGCGCTTTCATCGACGTCGACCTCGGCGACGCCAGGACCAACGGCAAACGCAACCCGCAAGCCGAAGCGGCCGTGGCGCGTGTCGCTGCCGACGTGACGAGCGAGTTGTTTGCTCAACCAGGCACGCGCGTCATCGCCTGGCGCAACGGCGTGCGCTGGGAGCGTCACCTCGGCGCGTTCAAGCAGCCCGCGGGCGCAACGCCCGTGCAGCGTTTGCGCCAGGGTGGCGTGTACCTGCTCACCGGTGGCCTGGGTGGCATTGGCGGTGTGCTCGCCGAATGGCTGGCACGCGAGTACAAGGCCAGGCTGGTGCTGGTGGGCCGCACGCCGCTGCCGCAGCGCAGCGACTGGGACGACTGGCTCGACAAACACGAAGCCGGTGACAGCATCAGCCAGGCGATCCAGAAGGTGCGCCAGCTCGAAAAGCTCGGCGCCACCGTGTTGCCCGTGGCGGCAGACGTGGCCGTGGCCGAGCGCATGAAAGAAGTGGTGGCCGAGGCGCGCACCTCGTTCAAGGAAATCCACGGCGTGTTCCATGCCGCCGGCGTGATCCGCGACAACCTAATCCAGCTCAAGAGCCCGCGCGACATCGAAGACGTGTTTTCGGCCAAGGTCTACGGCACTCAGGTGCTCGACGAGATCTTCCGCGACTCTGCCCTCGACTTCATGGTGCTGTTCTCGTCGACCAGCGCCTACATCGCGCCCACCGGCCAGATCGACTACGTGGGCGCGAGCGCCTTCGTCAATGCGTTCGCCGAGTCGTGCGCGGGTCAGCGCAAGTACCCGGTGACTGCGATCTCTTGGGGCATCTGGAAAGACGTCGGCATGGTCGGCCAGTTGGCCGGCCCGTCCGAGCCCGCCACCGCCCAGACCCTGCCCGTCACCAGCCCGCACTTCGAGCACCGCCTCGCCTCGCGCGACGGCCTGGCGCAGCTGGAGCTGCTCACCGGCACGCTCTCATCCAAAGACTGGGTGATCGACGAACACCGTCTCGGCAGTGGCGAAGCGCTGCTGCCCGGTACCGGTTATCTCGAACTCGTGCGCGCCGCATTGGCCGAGCTCGGCAACGCCGGCCCGTGGCAGCTGAGCAACCTGGTGTTCGAGTCGCCGCTGTTCGTGGACGATGACGCCACACGCGCCTTCCGCGTCAGCCTGCGCGGTGACGAGCAGCGATGGGATGTGGAAATTCTGGCCGAGGGTGACGCCCCCGGCAGCTTCGTGCGTTGCGCCACCGCGCGCGTCACGCCCGCCAAGCAGGCCGCCGCTGCGGTGAGCCTGGCCGACATCGAAGCGCGTTGCTCCGGCCCCGTCACCGTGGCCGCCGGCGCGAGCGCCTTGCGCACGCGCCAGGAAGCGCACCTGAAGTTCGGCCCGCGCTGGCGTGTGCTCAAGCGCCTGCACCTGGGTACCAAGGAAGCGCTGGCCCACCTGCAACTGCCGGCCGAGTTCGCTGGCGACCTGGCCGACTGGGGCCTGCACCCCGGCGTGCTCGACATCGCCACCGGTTGCGCGATGGACCTGATCCCGGGTTATGCCGATCAGGAGGTGGTGCAGAACCTGTGGGCACCGATCTCTTACCGGGGCCTGCGTTTCCACGCGCCGCTGGAGGCCGACGTCTACAGCTGGATTCGTTTGTCCAGTGACGGCTCGGTGGCGAGTGATTTCGCCGCCTTCGACGTGACCCTGACCGATGCCAACGGCAAGGTGCTGGCCGAAGTCGACCGCCTGACCCTGCGCCGCCTTGACGGCCCGTGGCATGCGCCCAAGGCCGAGGCCGCGATGGCCGGTGGCGAAGGTGCCGCCACGGCGCGCACCAAGCCTCTGTCGCCGGGCGAGGTGGCC
>JACMKJ010000206.1 GCA_014380155.1 Rhizobacter sp.
CCGGCAGCAGCACCCGCCGCGCCTGCACCTGCTGCACCGGCACCTGCTCCGGCTGCTCCGGTCGCACCGCCCGCACCGATCAGCGAAAAGGTGACCTTCGCTGCCGACGCATTCTTCGACTTCGACAAGTCGGTGCTGAAGCCCGAAGCTCAAGCCAAGCTGAGCGACCTGGTCGACAAGACCAAGGGTGTGAACCTCGAAGTCATCATCGCCGTCGGTCACACCGACTCGGTCGGCAGCGACGCTTACAACAGCAGGTTGTCGGTGTCCCGCTCCGAAGCGGTGAAGGCGTTCCTGGTCAGCAAGGGTGTCGAGAAGAACCGCGTGTATACCGAAGGCAAGGGCGAGAAGTCGCCCGTGGCCGACAACAAGACCTCCGAAGGCCGCGCCAAGAATCGCCGCGTCGAGATCGAGGTGGTCGGCACGCGCACCCGCAGGTGATCTCGCGCAGCCCTGTGGCTGCCGACGTCCGAGACCCCGCTGCGGCGGGGTTTTTTCTTGCCCGCGTGGCCTTCGCATCGGCCTTAGCATCGGCCCATGCAAAACGTCGATGCACAAGAACTCGCCAAGTTCAGCGACCTGGCCCACCGCTGGTGGGACCCTGAGAGCGAGTTCAGACCGTTGCACCAGATCAATCCGCTGCGGCTGGAGTGGATCGACGACCTGGCGGTGCTGCGCGGCAAGACGGTACTCGACGTCGGCTGCGGCGGCGGCATCCTGGCCGAGGCGATGGCACTGCGTGCGGCCCGGGTGACCGGCATCGACCTGGCCACCAAGCCGCTGGGCGTGGCCCGTCTGCACGCGCTGGAAGCGGGGGTCGAGAACATCGAGTACCGCGAGATTGCCACCGAGGTGCTGGCTGAAGAGCAGCCGGGCCGCTTCGACGTCGTCACCTGCATGGAGATGCTGGAGCATGTGCCCGACCCGGCTGCCGTCGTGCGCGCCTGCAGCCGCCTGGCGCGCCCTGGTGGTTGGGTCTTCTTCTCGACCTTGAACCGCAATCCCAAAGCGTTCTTGTTCGCCATCATCGGTGCCGAATACGTGTTGAACCTGCTGCCCAAGGGGACCCACGAGTACGCACGCTTCATCCGTCCCAGTGAACTTGCCCGATGGTGTCGCGACAGCGGCCTGGCACTGCACGGCAGCCGGGGCATGCAGTACAACCCATTGACGCGGCAGTACTGGATGTCGGCCGATACCAGCGTGAATTACCTCATCGCTTGTCGCAAGCCCGCATGAGCAGGGCCGGAGCGCCGCGTGCCACCGACGCGCTGTTGTTCGACCTGGACGGCACCTTGGTCGACAGCGCTCAGGGCCTGGCCGACACGGCCAACGACATGCGGACCCGCCGCGGCTTGCCCCCCTTGCACTACGCCGCGCTGCGGCCGGGAGCGGGTTCGGGCGCACGCGGCATGCTCGCCGTGGCCTTCGACAGCACGCCGTGCCAGCCCGGCTATGACGCTCTGCGCGAGGAATTCCTGGATCACTACCCGGTGCGCATGCTGGAGCGGGCCTGCCTGTTCGACGGCGTGTCCTCGGTGCTGGATACGCTCGACAATGCGGGCGTGCCGTGGGGCATCGTCACCAACAAGGCGATGCGCTTTGCCGAGCCGATGGCGCAGGCACTCGGCCTGCTGCCGCGCGCTGGTGTGCTGGTGGGTGGGGACAGCACGCCGCACACCAAACCGCACCCGGCGCCACTGCTCGAAGCGGCGCGCCGACTGGCAGTGCCGGCGTCGCGCTGCGTCTATCTCGGAGATGACCAGCGTGACATCGAGGCCGGCCGCGCCGCTGCGATGGGCACGTTGGCGGCAGGCTGGGGTTACCTAGGCCATGGTGCCGCGCCGCACACCTGGGGCGCCGATGCGCTGCTGCCGCAGCCCCTGTCGCTCTTGCAATGGCTGGAACTGGCCTAAACTCCCGGACTTGGGACCGACCTGGCTTCGACGTGGGTGCTGAGTCGACGCGGGGCATGCCGAGCACCAGTTCGCTCGTAAATCCACTGGAAACAAAGTAACTGCGAACGATCAAACGTACGCCCTCGCCGCTTAAAACCGGTGAGCCTTGCAACAGCTTGTCCATGGGCTGGGCCTGAAGTCGTAAGACCAAGGCTGCGAGGTCATTCACATGGTCTCGTCCTGCAGTGAGTCATTCGCTGCGGGCCTAAAACCAAATGACTCGGGGCTCAGGTAGCGTGCTGCTGCGCGACCAGGGACCTTAAATCCAAATCAGACAGCTACGCATGTAGAACCGTCCGGTGATGGCTTGCGGACGGGGGTTCGATGCCCCCCGGCTCCACCATCCACGGCCCCGCACGGGGCCACGAAGCCCCCCAGTCGTCACCGACCCGGGGGGCTTTTTCATGCCTGTCCGATGTGGGGCTGGCGAGCGGGTGCTGTTCAAACACCGCGGCGACAACTCTTGACGCTGCCCGCCCGCGCAGACAATCAGCGCTTGGCCGCCCGTGCGGCGGTTGCACCGCGCGCAGGGGAAGTGGACGACAGCGTGCGCGCTGATGCTGCAAGGAACCCCGATGACTGCTCATGTCTGGCGCTGCTTCGGCGCGCTGTTGCTTGCCGCCGCGTTGCTGCCTTCGCAAGC
>JACMKJ010000207.1 GCA_014380155.1 Rhizobacter sp.
CCCTGGGTGCCGGTCGAGGCCTGGGAGCCGGGCAACGTCGGCATCCCGGTGATCGACGGGCCGAAGGGCATCAAGCTCGCCCTGATCATCTGCCACGACGGCATGTTCCCCGAGATGGCGCGCGAGTGCGCCTACCAGGGCGCCGAGCTGATGCTGCGCACGGCCGGCTACACGGCGCCGATCCGCCATGCCTGGAAGATCACCAACCAGGCCAACGCGTTCTGCAACCTCGCCTACACCGCCAACGTCTGCATGTGCGGCAGCGACGGCAGCTTCGATTCGATGGGCGAGGGCATGTTCTGCCACTTCGACGGCACGGTGATGGTCGAAGGCAGCGGCCGTGTCGACGAAATCATCACCTGCGAGCTGCGGCCCGACCTCGTGCGCGAAGCGCGCGCCGGCTGGGGTGTGGAAAACAACATTTACCAGCTCTACCACCGTGGCTACGTGGCGGTGAAGGGTGGCGCGCAGGACTGCCCCTACACCTACATGCACGACATGGCGGCTGGCCGCTACGTGCTGCCGTGGGAAGCGAGCGTGAAGGTGACCGACGGCACGAGCTGCGGCTTTGCGGCGCCGACGCGCAGTTACGCCGGGCCACCCACTGTCGTCAAGAAGGTGGCCTGACATGGAAAAGTTCATCGCCGCCAACCCCTACCGCTGGCCCTTCGACGGCAACCTGACGCCGCAGAACACCGCGCTGGTCGTGATCGACATGCAGGTCGATTTCTGCGGCGAGGGCGGCTACGTCGACAAGATGGGTTACGACATCTCGCTCACCCGAGCGCCCATCGCGCCGCTGAAGCAACTGTTCGCGGCCATGCGCGCGGCGGGTTACCGGATCATCCACACGCGTGAAGGCCACCAGCCCGACATGAGCGACCTGCCGGCCAACAAACGCTGGCGCTCGCGCCAGATTGGCAGCAACGGCATCGGCATCGGCGACATGGGGCCGTGTGGCCGCATCCTCACCATCGGCGAGCCGGGTTGGGAAATCATCCCGGAGCTGGCCCCACTGCCCGGCGAGCCGGTGATCGACAAACCCGGCAAGGGGTCGTTCTACGCGACCAACTTCGATCTGGTGCTGCACACGCGTGGCATCCGCAACCTGATCCTCACCGGCATCACCACCGACGTGTGTGTGCACACCACCATGCGCGACGCCAACGATCGCGGCTACGAGTGCCTCATCTTGTCGGACTGCACCGCAGCCACCGACCTCGGCAACCACGAGGCGGCGTTGAAGATGGTGACCATGCAGGGCGGGGTGTTCGGTGCGGTGTCCGATTCCCGATCCGTCATCGAGGTGATTGGCACATGACCGCACCGCTCGACCCCGTGCCGCGCGCCACCGGTGCGCTCGCGCTCGACACCTTCGAGCTAACCAAGCGCTTCGGCGCGTTCACGGCGATGGACAAGGTCTCGCTCAAGGTGAGGCCTGGCACCGTGCATGCGCTTCTGGGTGAAAACGGCGCGGGCAAGAGCACGCTGGTGAAGTGCGTGGTGGGCTACCAGAAAGCCGAAGAGGGCAGTGTGCTTCTCGACGGCCGCGAGCACGACATTGCCTCGCCGGTGATCGCGCGCGGTCTCGGCATCGGCATGGTCTACCAGCACTTCACCGTGGTGCCGGGCATGACGGTGGCCGAAAACCTGCTGCTCGCGCGCGGCCACCTGCCGGCGGTGATCGACTGGAAGAAGGAGCGTGCCGCTTTGGCCGCCTTTCTGGAAACCACGCCCTTCAAGCTCGACCTCGACGCCACGCCGCAAGAACTGTCGGCCGGGCAGAAGCAGAAGCTCGAGATCCTGAAGCAGCTGCTGCTCAAGCCACGCTTGTTGATCCTCGACGAGCCCACGTCGGTGCTGACGCCTCAAGAGGCCGACGAAGTGCTGGGCCTGTTGCGCGACCGTGCGCACGCGGGCGAGTGCAGCATCATCCTCATCACCCACAAGTTCCGCGAGGTCACGGCTTATGCCGACGATGTGAGCGTGTTGCGCAAGGGCCGGCTCGTGGCCGCGCACCGCGTCGACCAGACCACGCCGCAGCAGCTGGCGGTGGAGATGGTCGGTGGTGACGATGATGCCAAGCGCGAGTTCGCCGCGCCGCAGCGCGCCGAGCGTGAGCGCGGCGAGCCCAGGCTGCAGGTGAAGGCGCTCACCGTCGACGGAGACCGGGGTCAGATCGCCGTCGACGGGTTGAGCATCAACGTGCATGCCGGCGAGATCGTCGGTGTGGCGGGTGTCTCGGGCAACGGGCAGCGTGAGCTGGCCGAGGCCTTGGTGGGGCAGCGCCGGCGGGTGTCGGGTGAGGTGAGAGTGGGCACCGAGAGTTTCACCGGCACGCGCTCGCAGAACCGCCGCCTCAAGGTGCGCAGCCTGCCCGAAGAGCCGTTGCGCAACGCCTGTGTGGGCGACCTGAGCGTGTCCGACAACATCGGCCTGCGCACCTTCGACATCGCCCCGGCGGCGCGCATGGGCTGGCTGCGCAGCGGCACCTTGCGTGAACGGGCGCGCAAGCTGATCGCCGAGTTTGGTGTGAAGACACGCGGCGAGCTGGCGCAGATTCGTTCGCTCAGTGGTGGCAACGTGCAGCGTGCCGTGCTGGCGCGCGAGTTGAGTGACGATGCCGATGTGCTGATTGTCTCGAACCCGGTGTTCGGCCTCGACTTCGCCGCCGTGGCCGAGATCCACCAGCGCCTGATGGACGTGCGCAACCGGGGGGGTGCGGTGCTGCTCATCAGCGAAGACCTCGATGAACTGCTGGCCTTGTCAGACCGCATTGCGGTGATGAGCGAGGGCAAGGTGGTGCACGAGGCCGATGCACGGCAGGCCGATCGCAACCGGCTCGGAGCCTTCATGGGAGGGAGCGCACATTGACGTTCACCGTGCCGGCCCAGCCGGGGCCGTTCTCTTTTGACCCGAAACACACTGCGCTGGTCATGATCGACATGCAGCGCGACTTCATCGAGCCAGGCGGCTTCGGGGCCACGCTGGGCAACGATGTGTCACTGCTCGCCCCGGTGGTGCCCGCCGCCGCCGCGTTGATCGCCTGGTGCCGCGCGCAGGGTGTGCTGGTGATCCACACCCAGGAGTGCCACGAACCCGACCTGTCCGACTGCCCGCCTGCCAAGCGATTGCGGGGCAAGCCGAGCTTGCGCATCGGCGACCCCGGCAGCATGGGCCGCATCTTGATCAAGGGCGAGCCGGGTGCCGGCTTCGTGCCCGAGCTGTTGCCGCAGGAGGGCGACATCGTCATCGCCAAACCCGGCAAGGGCGCCTTCTACGGCACACCGCTCACGGGAGAGTTGCAATCGCGCGGCATCACCCACCTGATCTTCGGCGGCGTGACCACCGAGGTGTGCGTGCAGACCACCATGCGTGAGGCCAACGACCGCGGCTACGAGTGCCTGGTCATCGAAGAGGCCACCGGCTCCTATTTCCCCGAGTTCAAGGAATCGGCGCTGGCGATGATCCGCGCCCAAGGCGGCATCGTCGGCTGGACCGCGCGGCTCAGCGCGCTGCCGAACGAGCCGCAAGACGCGGGCTGACGGCGGCCACCAGCGCC
>JACMKJ010000208.1 GCA_014380155.1 Rhizobacter sp.
CCGCCAGCGCGCGCAGGTCGCGGCGAATGGTGTCTTCCGACAGGCCCCACTCTTCGCTCAGCGCCTTGGCCACGATCTCGCCGCCCGATTGCAGCCGCTGGAGGATGAGTTGTTTGCGCTGTCGGGTGAGCATGGTTGCACGAATTATCTTGATATTGCACGAAGTTGCACGATAACATGGCGGCCTGACATGGAGCTGCACATGGAAAGCCGCATTCGCATCATCGACTCAGAGGTGCTGTCCGACGACTGGTACCTGCTGAAGAAAACCACCTTCGACTACCAGCGCCGCGACGGCCATTGGCAACGCCAGAGCCGCGAGACCTACGACCGCGGCAACGGCGCGACCATCCTGCTCTACAACCGCGAGCGCAAGACGGTGGTGCTCACGCGCCAGTTCCGCTTCCCGGCGTATGTGAACGGCACGCCCGACGGCCAGCTGATCGAAGCCTGCGCCGGCCTGCTCGACCAGGACGACCCGGCCACCTGCATCAAGCGCGAGACCGAAGAAGAGACCGGCTACCGCGTCAACGACGTGCGCAAGGTCTTCGAGGCCTACATGAGCCCGGGTTCGGTGACCGAGCGGCTGTTCTTCTTCGTCGGCGCCTATGAGCCGCGCCACAAGGTGTCGGACGGCGGCGGCGAGGCACACGAGGGCGAAGACATCGAGGTGCTGGAGCCCACACTCGACGAAGCGCTCGCCATGGTCGAGCGCGGCGAAATCCGCGATGGCAAGACCATCATGTTGTTGCAATACGTGAAGCTGAACCGCCTGCTCGATTGACCCCGGCCGCGGCTTTGGCGCTCGCGGCTTCGGTGGTCAGTCTCGTTAAACTGGCGCGATTCAATGGCGACACAGGAACGACGGCAATGGCATCTCAGCAGTTTGTGGGCACCCAACCCGACGTGTTGGTGATTGGTGGTGGCCCGGCCGGTGCAACGGCGGCCGCGCTCCTGGCCGAGAAGGGCCACGACGTGGTGCTGTTCGAGAAGGCCCAGCACCCGCGCTTTCACATCGGCGAGTCGCTGCTGCCGATGAACATGCCGCTGTTCGACCGGCTCGGTGTGCGCGCCGAGGTCGAGGCCATCGGCATCACCAAGCTGGGCGCCGAGTTCGTGTCGCCCTGGCACGAGCACACCAGCCGTTTCTTCTTTGGCGAAGCGATGGACAAGTCGTTTCCCTACGCGGTGCATGTGAGGCGCTCGGAGTTCGATGAACTGCTGTTTCGCCACGCCGCCAAGCTGGGTGCGCGCACCCTCGAAAACCAGCGCGTGACCCACGTCGACATGGACGCCGCCCAGCGCGGCGACATGCGCGCCGTGGTGAAGGTGAAAGACGCACAAGGCGTCGAGACCGTCTGGCAACCGCGCTTCGTGATCGACGCGAGCGGGCGCGACACGCTGTTGTCGAACCAGTTCGACGCCAAGCAGCGCAACCGCCGCCACGCCAGCGCCGCACTGTTCGGTCACTTCGAAAATGCCCAGCGCGCACCGGGTCGGCTGGAGGGCAGCATCTCGCTGTTCTGGTTCGACCACGGCTGGTTCTGGTACATCCCCTTGCGCGATGGCACCACCAGCGTGGGTGCGGTGGCCCACCCTGGGTACTTCAAGGACAACCGCAAGGGCGCAAGCCTCGACGACTTCCTGATGCAGACCATTGCGCTCGCACCCAAGCTCGCCGAGCGCTTGAAAGACGCACGCATGATCGAGCCTGCCACCACCACCGGCAACTACGCCTACGACTCCAAGTTCTGCCGTGGCGAGCGTTTTGTGATGATCGGCGACGCCTTTGCCTTCG
>JACMKJ010000209.1 GCA_014380155.1 Rhizobacter sp.
CGCGCAGCCGAGCCGGCGGCCAGCGACGAGGCCGAGCCGGTGATACTGGTCAATGAGTTGGGGCGCAAGGTGCGTGTGCCGGTGGTCGACGTGCTCTACCTCAAGGCCGAGTTGAAGTACGTGACGCTGCGCACCGCCAGCCACACCCACGTGCTCGACGACGCGCTCACCGATTTGGAGCAGCGCCTGGGCGACCGCTTCTTGCGCATTCACCGCAATGCGCTTGTGGCTCGCCGTGCGCTGCGCGCGCTGGAGCGCCGCGTGATGCCTGTCGAAGAGGGCGACGAAGCTGCCGAAGGCTGGGTGGTGCGGGTGGCCCCGGTGGATGAATGGCTGGCGGTGTCGCGCCGCCAGGTCGCGGCGGTCAAGGAAGCGATTGCGGAGGGTGGGGTGTGAGCATCGACGTCGACGCATCAGAGCCCCGTTCGCGGGCCCGTTGGTTGGGTGTGATCTTGATCCTGGTCGCGCTGGCGGCCTTGGTGTGGCAAGCCTGGGTGTCTGGCGTGAGCGACGAGTTGTCGCCGGCCTCGTCCGCAGAATCCATGGGCAAAACCTCGCTGCAGGACATGCTGGCCAACGTCGACAGCGCCAAGCTTGGCGCCTGGGCGGCGTCATCGGCCACGCACCCTGCCATGGCGGCGAGTGCGCCGCTGGCTCCCGGTGAGACCGAAATCTGCGGCCTCGGCCGCGTGAAGGCCGACGATGCCGGGCAGCCGAAAGACATGGCGCCGATCCGGTTTGCCGCGCGGCGTGCGCGCGAGCGGCTTTTGTCTGCGCTCGCCAGCAGCCCCGACGAGGTCGCGCGTGCGGCAGGCTTGTTGCTGATGAGCGCGGGCCGCCCGCAGTTTGCCGACGAAGCCTGCGACACCGCCGACTGCGCGCAGCGCGCCGCACCCGCCAACAAGCCGAGTGGGCGCTTGCGCTCTGATCTGGTGGCGCGTGATGCACTGGCCAGCATGGCGCTGACCACCCGTTCACCGAAGGTCTACGCCCTGGCCATGAATGCTTGCCAGAGCCACCGCAAGGAGGGCGTGTGCCTGCAGCTCTCGCCCGAACAATGGGCGCGGCTCGACCCCGACAACGCGGTGCCGTGGTTGTACGTCGCGGCCGATGCGGGCGACCGCCGTGAGGCACCCACCGCCGCCGAGGCGCTGTTTCGTGTGTCGCGCGCCGCGCGGTCTGATGCTCACTGGGGTGCGTTGACCGGCCTGGTTCTCGCCAAGCTTCCTGCCGAGCTACCGATCCTCGACAAGGTGGCCTTGGCGGGCGAGGTGCTGAGCCTCGAAGCGGAGGCATTGATGCCGTTTGTGCCGGCGAGCCAGTACTGCTCGGTGGCCGAAGTGCGCGACGCCAATCGCCAGCAGGTGTGTTCCGCCATGGCCGAGGTGCTGGTCAACAAGGGCAGCAGCTTGATGGATGTGGCCCTGGGCACCAGCATCGGTCAGCGTGCGGGGTGGCCGGCCGAACGATTGGCGACCCTGCAAGACGAGCGTGATGCCTTGCTGCAACTCAACGACCAGAGCGCCGTTGCGCAGCCCTGGAGCTGCAGCGGGCTGGTTCGCACGCTGAACCAGTTGACCGAGATGGGCCAGCACGGCGAGCTGGGTGCGATGCGACGCGCCTTGAAGCTGGCGCCCGAGCCGGTGGCGGTGCTGGCGCGCAAGCAGCGCGAATCGTCTGCGTTGCGAGCCGCCAGCGCGGCCAGCAGCGCGGCGTCGAAACCTTAAGCAACCTTAAACCTTGGCGCTCGGTCGCAGCAGCGACCAGGCCATGAAACCCATCAGCGCCAGCGCGGCCAGCAGCACGCCCCACAGCCAGAACTTGCGTGAAGGTGCAGGGCCCGGTGCTGACGAGGCCCACGCTTGAGGTGGCACGCTCGCCGCAGCGGCGGGTGCCGTGGCGGCGATCACCACGGTGGCGGTGTCGGAGGGCAGGGCATCAGCGGGCTGGCGTGTCGGCATCAGTTGAGCGATCGTGATGGCATTGGTCGACACCTCACCACCCCAGGCCAGCCGAAACGGCGCCGGCTCACGCGCCAGAAACACCAGCGCAGCCGGTCGCGCACCGACCCGGATGGTGGGCGGTGTGACGCCCAGCTGCACCATGCCGCCCACTGGTTGCACGCGCAGGCGTGTCAGCAGGCCGGCGTTCAGCGTCAGCTCGGGCGAGTGCACTTCGCCTTCGGGCAGGCGTAGCCAGTAGGCAGTGGTGGTTAGGAGCGGGCTCCACACACCGGCTGTTTCGGCGGCAGGCTGTGGCGAGGTTTTGCTGCGCACGCCCTTGAGCGTGTCTTTGAGGTGGTCGCGGTGGCGGTGCCGGCTCGCGGATTGTGCCGAGGTGCCCGCGCTGCTGTCGTACTGCACCAGCAACTGCAGCGGCGCGAGGGTGTTGGCGGCGGCCAGTTGCCACTGCAGCCGCTCCAGCGGCAGGTGGCGCGGCAAGGTGTAGTCGCAGTGTTGTGCGCTGCATTCGCTGGGCGCGATGGGCTCGCTCCATTGCAGAGGTGGCGCGGCGTGATGGTGACTCACGCTCACCACTTGGGCGCGGGTGAGCGGCGGCGGTGTGTTGCCGGGCAGCGGGCGCAGGCGCAGGTAACGCGCGCGCAGGCCGTCCAGCTCGAACGAGCTGTGCTCCAAGCGCAGGCCCTGGTGTTGCAGCGACAGCAGCTGCGCGGCGCGCTGCAGCGTGTTCCATCGTTGCAGGTCGCTGCTGTGTTCGAGCACGAAGCCGTAGATGCCCTGCGTGCCGGGCGCCACGCTCAGCTGCAGCGTCAGCAGCGCACCTTTGACGCTGCGGGTGTCGATGATCCAGCCACCTTGTTGTGCGGCATCGACCGCCGATGCGGCAGCCGGTGCCTTGAAAAAAGGCACGGCTTGCCGATGCTCTTGCGCCATGGGCCCGCCGGACTCTTCAACCCAGGCGTGCGGCACCGGCTCGCCGCGTGCGTTGAGAACCTGGAGGTCGCCCAGGTCGGCGAACCGCGTTTGTGCCATCACGGCCAGCGGCACGCGCAGCCCGTGGTACACGGCCGGGGCTTGCAGCACGAGCGCGGCTTCACCGGCGAGGGCGCTGCCTGCGCAGATCGCGAGCAACCCGGCGAGAGAGCGTTCACGCCACATCGTGGTTCTCCTTGCGGCTGGGTGGCACCGGGGCGAAGTAGCCCACCAGCAGCAACAACAAGCCCACCACGATGAACGACACGATGCGGTACAGCCCGCCGCGGTCGGCCAGCTCCACGAAGAAGAGCTTGAGCACCACCACACCCAGCAGTGCCGCGCCCACCACCCACACCACACGCTGCACCTGCTTGTGGCCGAGCAGCATCAAGGTCACGCCCACGATCGACCAGGCCACCGACAGCGCGGCCTGCGTCAGCGTCGAGTCAAACAGTGCATCGGCCTCCCAGGGCACGCCGGCCCAGTGATGGCAGATGCGCAGCACCATGCCGGTGTAGAGCGCAAACGCCGTCGCACCCAGCCCACCGAGCAGCAGCGGTCGCGGGATCTGAGTGGACTCGGGCAATGCCCGGCGCCACAAGAACAGCGCCAGCAGCACCAGGCCGTGGCCCAGCTCCAGCGGGTTGAGCAGCGGCACATAGGGCAGCGGGTCGGGTGCGCCCGATTGGGTGTTGCTCACCCACAGCCACAGCAGCAGGTACAGCGCGACCGGCGCGCAGGCCACCACGAGGTAGGGCGTGCGGAACTCGTTCAAAGGCCAGCGTTGCAGCATGCGCGGGCGCGTGATCAGCGCCAGCACCACCGCCGGCACCAGCACCCAGCCGAGCACCGGCCAGGCCGAGCCGGGCTCGCCCCAGCCGGCCGTCCACCACTGCGCGTCGCGTGCGGCCAGCAACACGAACAACCAGAAACCGCCGACATGCAGTGGCGCCAACGCTGCCGCCGAGCACCAGCGTGTGAGCGCGCGCAACAACACGCCATGCCACAGCAACGCGAGCGGCCACACCAACCAGCCCAGGTGCTGGTGCGGTGCATGGCCCAGCATGCCCACGCCGATAAGTGCGGTCAGGGCCAGGGCGGGCGTGGTGACCCAGGCCGTGAGGCCGAGCACACGCCAGTCGCGCCAGCGGGCGAGGGTGGTGACGAGCACCGATGTCACAAGCACCCAGCCGGTGAGCACGGCCGGCCACAGCAGCACCCATTCCTTTTGCGTGCGCACCAGGTGGCGGTAGGCATCGGGCAGCAACACCTGCGCCCACCAGGCCAGGCTCCACCACACCACGCCCCATTGCAACCAGGGCGCGCTCAGCCAGCCGGCTGCGTTTGATTTTCTGGCGGCGCGTTGCAGTGCATCGCCCGAGATCAAACCGGCAAGCGTGAAGCCGAGCGGCGTCCACAGCGTGAGCTGATCGCTGGTGTCGGCCCACAACGCCGGGCCGTAGACGCCGAAGGCCAAGGCCGCGCCGAGTTGCAATGCACCCCAGGCGATGGCCAGCGCCGGGTGGCCCAGGCGCAGGCCCAGCCACAAGGCCGCCACCCCCAGCCAGGGCCATATGCGCGCGGCTTCGTCGGCCGGCATCACGAACAACAGGCTCAGGGCAAGCGCGCCCACACCGGCCAGCAGGCCGATGCTGCTGCCCAGCGACCACTGCGGAGGCGACTTCTTCGCTTCCGCCTCGCGCAGCACCGCCTGCAGCGGCAGCCAGGCGCTCACCAGCAGGCTGGTGCCGATCACCACCGCGGCCACAAGGCCTTGCCAGCCGCTGCTCAACATCGCTTCGCCATGCAGCGCATGCAGCGTGCTGGCAAAACCAACCAGCGCCCCAGCGTGCAGCGCGGCGCTGGCCCATTGCAATGCCGGCAGCTTCGCGCGTGTCTGCACGAAGGCGCAAGCCAGCGCCAGCAGCGAAGTGCTGACGCAGGCCCAGGCGGGTGGCAGAACGAGCCAGCCGACGCAGGCCAGCGCGGCCAGGCCGATCCACAACAGGCCGACGATGCCGGCGGCCTCCCACTGGCTGTGCTGGTCA
>JACMKJ010000210.1 GCA_014380155.1 Rhizobacter sp.
CCGCGACCGCGCTCTCTTCCTCTTACTTCTGCGCCAACAGCTTGCGCGCTTCGTCCAGGTTGGGCAGGGCGGCCTTGCTGTCGATGGCCTTCTTCAAGTGGGTCTGGGCGCGCGTGATGTCGCCCTTCTTGTGCAAGGCCATGCCGAGGTGCAACTGGTACAGCGCACCCTCGGGTGAGCGTTGCACCGCACGCTCGAGCACCGACACCGCGTCGTCGTACTGGCCCAGCTTGTAGTGCGTCCAGCCCAGAGTGTCGAGGTAGCCGGGGTTCAACGAACCCTTGAAGCCACGCGTCAGCGTGAGCGCGCGTTCCAGGCTGGGTTTGTCGCCTTTGGTTTCGGCCAGCAGGTAGGCGAGGTTGTTGGCATAAGCCTCGTCATCGGGCGAGCGCTTGTGCAAGGTTTCATACAGCGCGATGGCTTCGTCGTGGCGCCCGGCACGGGTCAGCCACTCGGCGCGCATGGCGGGCAGGGCCGCTTCGGCCGGGTTGGCTTTTTCGCCTTGCTCCAGTGCGGCGAGAGCATCGGGCAGGCTGCCGCGTTGTGCCTTCACACGTGCGAGGCCCACGTAGCCGCCGGCCGAGGTGGGGGCGAAGCTGATCAGCTTGACGTAAGACTCTTCGGCCAGCGGCAGGTTGCCGCGTGCCACCGCCACCTCGGCGCGCAGGCGGTGCGGCAACTCGCTCTTCGGGTCTTTCTCGGCCAACGCTTCGACACGCTTGCTGGCCTCGTCAAACTTTTTCTGCGCCAGCAGCACGCCGATGGCCGACAGCGTGGCGGTGTGCGCCTGCGGTGCGATCTGGCTGGCGGCGTCGTATTCCTTGAGTGCCGCCTCGAACTTCTTCTGCTCGGCGTAGAGCTGGCCGAGCTTGATGTAGCCGGTGGGATCTTTCGGGAACTGGGTCTTCAGCGAGGTGTACACGGCTTCGGCGCCGGCCTTGTCTCTTTGCGCCAGTGCGAGCTGTGCCTTCATGTCGTAGGCGCGCATGTTTTGCGGCGCGGCCTTCAAAGCACTCTCGATCTCGGAGGCAGCGGCCTTGTACTCCTTGGCGTCGGCCATGTCAGCCGCCAGCAGCAGGCGCAGCTCGGCGTTGGCGGGCTTGAACTTCACCGCATCGGCGAGCACCTCGCGCGCGAGTTGCGGCTCGCCGGCCTGGCGGTGGGCTTGCGCCAGCAAGCCGCTGATCTCGGGCGAGCCGGGCTGGTCTCTGGCGGCGGCGCGCAGGTCGATCACCGCGTTGCGCGCATCGCCCTCGGCGAGCAGCATGCGCCCCCGCATCACCAGCGCAGCACCGTCGCGCGGGCTGGTCTTCAGCACCTCGTCGTTCAAGGCGCGGGCCTGTGCGGCCTTGCCGGTCGACAACAGGTCGGCTGCGAGCTGGTTGCGCGCGGTGAGTGCGGCCGGGGCTTCCTTGTCGTTGTCGATGATCTCTTGCAGCACGCGGCGCGCATCGGCCGCACGGTTGGTGTTGCGGTAGAGGGTGACCAGGCCGAAGCGCAGGTTGGCCTCCTTGGGCTTGGCCGCGATGGCGGCCAGAAACTCCTTCTCGGCCACTTCGGTGCCGCGGCGCGACGACAGGAAGTCGAGCAGCGCGAGAGTGCGCTGGCTGTCGTCGGGCTGGTTGCGCACCGACTCGCGCAGCACGGCTTCGGCCAGGTCCAGCTGGTTCAAGCGCGTGTGGTGGATCGCCCAGGCGTTCCACAGGTCGATGTTCTTCGGCGCGGCCTCTGTGGCCAGTCGGAAGAAGTCGACGGCGCGCTTGCGCACGGCTTCATCGGTGCTGCCAGCGGTGATTTGTGCCGCCACCTGCAGCAGGCCCAGGTTCTTGGGGTGGGCTTTGAGCGCGCGCTCTACCACCGCCAGCGAAGCGACTGCATCGCCTTTCGACGCGTGCAGGCCGGCGAGCAGCATGCTCGTGTCGACGGCAGGCTGCTTTTGTTCGGCGAGCAGCGCCGTGGCTTGGGCGATGGCGCCGGCCGTGTCGCCGCGCCGCGCTGTGAGCGCGGCTTTCATGGTGAGCGCGCCCGCGTGTTTGGCATCGACGGCCAACACCTCGCCGAGCGACTTGTCGGCATCTTCGAGCCGCGCGGCGAGCAGGTAGAGGCGGGCCAGGCCGACCTTGGCGTCGATGTGTTCGGGCTTGAGTTCCACCGCCTTGGAGTAGCTGCCGAAGGCGCGCTGGATCTCGCCCTTGGCCTCGGAGATCTGGCCCGCCAGGTAGAAAGCCTGGGCGTTTTTCGGGTCGATCTGCAGCACGTTGCGCATCTCGACGTTGGCCTTGTCCCAGTCGGCGGTGCGCACATATTCGGCGCCTTTTTCAAGCCCCGATTCAATGCGGTCGGCCTTGCTGCTGCAAGCGCCCAGCAGGGCGATGGCGCTGCACACGGCCAGGGTTCGCAGGGAGTGGTGGAGTGTCATGGGGTGTCTCGGTCAGTGGGTCGACAAGGCCGGCGCGGCCTGGCCGGTGAAGCGGGTGAGGAAGTCCTGATAGGCGCTGTGAATGCCTTCGGCGAGAGGAATGCGCGCGCTCCAGCCGAGGTGTTTCATCACCGACACGTCGAGCAGCTTGCGCGGCGTGCCATCGGGTTTGCTGGTGTCGAACACGATGCGGCCCTGGTAGCCCACCACGCGCATCACGATCTCGGCGATCTCGCGGATCGACAGGTCGGAGCCCACGCCGATGTTCACGCACTCGCCGATGTCGCTCGCGTCCAGGCGCTGCAATGCAAACAGGCAGGCCGAAGCGAGGTCGTCCACGTGCATCAACTCGCGCCGTGGCGTGCCGCTGCCCCAGACCACCAGCTCGTCGAGACCTTGCGCGCGGGCTTCGTGGGCGCGGCGCATCAGCGCCGGCAGCACGTGCGAGCCCAGCAGGTCGTAGTTGTCGCCTGGGCCGTAAAGGTTGGTCGGCATCAGCGCGAGGAAGTTGCTGCCGTGCTGGCGGTTGTACGCAGCGCAAGCCTTGATGCCGGCGATCTTGGCGATGGCATAGGCCTCGTTGGTCGGCTCCAGCGCACCGCTCAGCAACGCACTTTCGGTGATGGGTTGCGCAGCGAACTTGGGATAGATGCAGCTCGATCCCAGGAACACCAGCTTGCGCACCTGGAAGCGGTGGCAAGCCTCGATGACGTTGGCCTGGATGGCGAGGTTGTCGCGGATGAAAGCCACCGGCTCCTGCGAGTTGGCCAGAATGCCGCCGACCTTGGCAGCGGCCAGCAGCACGTGGCTCGGGCGCTGGGCCTCGAAGAAGGCCATCACGTCGCCGGGCACGGTGAGGTCGAGTTCGTCGCGCGTGGCGGTGACGATGTTGTGAAGGCCCTCGGCGTGCAGGCGCCGCACCACCGCCGAGCCGACCAGGCCACGGTGGCCCGCCACATAGATGCGGCCTTCGTGCAAGGCTGAGTCATTCATGCTGGGCCTGGCTCAGTCGGGCACGTGCTTGCGCAGTGTCGGCGCGATGGTGGTCAGGAAACTCGTCAAGCGCCGGTCGGCGAGCGCGATGTCTTCACCCGGGGGCACGGGTGTGACCAGCCGCAGCAGCGCGCCGTCGGAGCGATGGCGGGTGATGCCGTCGTAAAGAATGAACCACTTCACCGCTAGCTCGTTGGTGAGAACCCGGCCGCGCTGGTTGAACCAGTAGTAGACGAGCTGGCGTTGGTCACCCTTCTGGATGATGACGCGGTTGACGCGCATGTCGGCGGCAGCGGCGCCAGAGACGCCAGAGACGCCAGGCAGGCTCAGTGGCAGGGGCATCTCTTCGAGCTGGGCGATCTTCCAGCCACCTGCAGGCATGCAGGTGCGCGGCGAGTGGGCCGATTGACCGCTGCTCTGCGTGTCGTAGTAGGCGGTGTAGAAGTTGATCCACGGCTCGCCGGGGCGGGCGAAGTTGGCGATCAGGTGGTCGTCGACGGCGAGCGTGGCGAGCACGTCGCGGTCTATGTAGTCGAGCCGACCACTCCAGCCGCCAGGCAGGCTCAGCGGGAACTGAGCGAGCGGCACACGCTCCGGGCGGATCTGTTCACGCGCCGGTGCGACCAGCGTGGCGACGCCCACCCCAGCGAGCATCAACGCACCCACCAGCACCGGCGCCGAGAAACGCCGGTAGTTGACCGGTGTGCCCTTGGCCACCGGCTCCGGGTACTCAAGCCCGAACACCGCACGCAACGACTCACGCCGCCCACCGATGCGTGCCAGCAGGCTCATCTCCGCCACCAGCAGCACCAGGCACAGCATGAACATGAACCAGCCTTCGAAGTCGTGCAGAAGGCCTTCGGCCATCTTGCTGCCCCAGTGTTCGACCGTGATGCCTATCAGGCCGATGCGCAGGCTGTTGATGACGATGGTGAGCGGGATGGTCGAGAGCACGATCAGCACACGCTTCCACATCGCGCCCTGGAAGAAATAGGCCGCCAGGAAACCCAACACCATCAGCGGGAACAGGTAGCGCAGCCCGCTGCAAGCCTCGACCACCTGCATCTTGAAGCTGCCGAGGTCGATCACGTTGCCTTCGAGGAACACGCTGATGCCAGCCAGGCGGATCAGCCACACGCCAATCTCCGACGACACCAACTGCAGCTGCTGCGACAGCTCGCGCAACAGGAACTGCGGCAGCGGGATCATGAAGAACAGGATCGCCAGCGGCACCGCGATGATGCGCGTGCCGCGCCAGCCGATGAAACACACCGACAAGCCGAACAGCGCCACGATGAACCCGTATTGGCCGAACAGCCGGATGGCGCTGAACTCGCCGAGCAGGCCCAGGCACAGCCCCAGCGCGATGAGCAGCAAGCCCGTCCAGGACCCGCGCAGCTCATGCAGGCGCAGCAGGTCGCTCTTTTGCCAGATCAAGAAGGCGGTGATGACCGGGATGAAGTAGCCGTAGCTGTATTCCTCGACCTGGTCCCAGGTGGCCACCATGAAACGCAGGCCGGGGTAGAAGGCGGCGATCACGGCCAAGCCCGCGAGCGCCACCAGCACCCAATGGGCGATCGGAACCCGCCACACGGGGGCGGGGTGTTGCGAGATCAAAACTGAAGACATGCCAGGCACTCGGTCGGAATTCATCACATGCCAGGGCGCATGCGCGGTGCAGGTTAGCGATGCTTTGTGACATCGGCATGGCGCAAAGCCGACGCGCGGCCGGGTGTGCCTGGTGTCAAGGCTTGGACATATTTCACACCTATGCTGGCGCGCTCCACAGGGGCGGTTACGCGCAAGCGGGTCTCCCGTTTCGTTTTGGCCTTTCTCGCTTGCAGCTGTTTGAGCCTTGCCATTCCCATGACCCCCAACGCACCCGCGGCCGACCCCTACCTCCTGCCCAGCATGTCGCTGCGCAACCGCGCCGCGCGCGCGGTGTGGGGGCTGGCGCACCTGCTGCTGATTCGGCCCACACCGAGGCCGCTGCATGCGTGGCGCGCGTTTGTGTTGCGCCTGTTCGGCGCGCAGTTGGGTGCCCACTGCCGCATCTACCCGTCGGCAGAAATCTGGGCGCCGTGGAACCTCATTTGCGAAGACGCTGTTGCTATCGCCAATGGCGCGGTGATCTACAACGCGCTGCCCATGCGCCTGGCCTCGCACAGCACGGTGTCGCAAGGGGCTTACCTGTGCGGCTCGACGCACGATTTCGACGACCCCGCATTCCCGATGATCAGCGCGCCCATCCGCATTGGCCGCTACGCCTGGGTGTGCGCGCGTGCGGTGGTGGGCCCGGGCGTCACCGTCGGTGATGGTGCGGTGCTGGGCCTGGGCAGCGTGACCATGCGCGACCTGGAGCCCTGGACGGTGTATGCCGGCATGCCGGCGCGCGCATTGCGCCTGCGGAGAAAGCCATGAAACCCGACCGCTCGATGATCGAGCAGCTGCGCCGTGAGGCTGAGGAGCCCGGCCCGCGCAGCATCCATGCCCACGTCACGCGGCCCATCGTTCAGCAGCTCGTGAAGGCCGAGGCACACACGGTGCTCGACCTGGGTTGCGGCAGTGGCTGGTTCAGTGCGGCCCTCGACCGCTGTGGCTTCGCGGTGACCGGTGTCGACAACAGCGAAGCCAGCCTGAACCTGGCGCAACAGCATTACCCGCACCTGGGCTTTCACCAGGTCGACGTGATGCAGCCGCTCGACGTGGGCTTTGCCCAGCGGTTCGATGCGGTGGTGGCGGTCGACGTGATCGACCACATGCCGCTGCCGCGCAAGCTGATCGAAGCGGCACTCGCGGCCCTCAAGCCGGGCGGGCTGCTGGTCGTCACCTCGAACTTCCACGGCTACTCGAAAAATGTGGCGTTGGCATTGGCCGGGCGCTTCGATTCACGCTGGGACCCGCTGCTCGATCACGGCAAGGTGAAGTTCTTTTCGCGCGCCACGCTGACCTCGCTGTTGTCGGAGTTCGATCTGCACGACCTGCATTTCGAGACGGCGGGTCGCATCCCGATGTTTGCTCGCACGATGTTGGTGGCAGCGCGCACGCGCGGCTGATGCGCAAGCGAGGGCGCTTCAGCGCAGCTCGATGCTGCCGCCGAGCGGGCCCGATCCGCGAAGCTCGCGCACATCGTCCCAGCCGTCGATGCGCCAGCGGTGAACCCCACCGTGGCTGGATTCATCGTTGTGGTACAGATGCAGGCGGTCGCCCACGCGCACCAGCGTTGGGCTGAACGCATTGCCGCTCAACCCGGCCTGCGAGTGCGGTGCGGGTCGTGTCGATCGTTGTCCGAACTGGCCCAGGAAGAGCCCACTCTCATCGAAGTGCATGAATTGGTTGGCCTGGCCGACCTGTCCGGTTTGCAGGTCTTTGTGGAACTCCCCGTGGTAGCCGAAGACGATGTGGCGCCCATGGGCCCACACCGCGTTGCCGCCGTAGTGGGTGGAGCCGTCGATGGCCTTGGTTTGAAAACTGCCCTTGCCGTCAAGCGCGCCACTGGGGCTGGCCTGCCAGAGCCAGTCTTGCCCGCCCAGCGCCGCGGCGCCGAGGTGAAAACCTTCGTTGCCCACCACCGATTGATCGAAGAACACGACCTTGCCCGAACCGGTGAGCGGAAAACGCGGCGGCATGCCACTGAACGCGCCGCGGTAGTGCGGTGAGCCCGGTAGCAAAGGCACGCTGGCCAGCGTCACCGGATCGCTGCCCCAGACCGGATCACCCTGGCCGTCGAAGCCGGTGAGGCGCAAGCGCATCGCGTGCTGCGAAGACGCGCCGGTGACCGCGTGGCCGAGGTCGCCGTTTTCGTACATCACCGTGTGGGTGTTGCGAGGCAGGGGCATTGCGAGCATCTTGACCACACGCAGCGGGCCTGAAGGTGGCAGCTCGACGATGACCTGTCTGCCCTGCGCCAGGACCACGCCGTAGGTGCGGCCGTTGGACAAGGTCTGCACCGTGCGGAGCCCGCCAAAGAGTCCATTGAAAGCGTGCTGATCATTCAGCGCGGGCGGCAGGCCTGCCAGCCAGTTGCGAACCAGCGTCCATGAAATCGAGCCGTCGGTGGCCACGTCGAATTCAAGGAAGTTGGCGAACACCCGGCGCGGGTTGGCGTGGTTCACCGTCGAGGTGTAGAAGGCGGGTAGGTAGGCGATCTGGGTGTCGCTTTGGGTGGCACCCGCGCGAAACCGAAGCATTCGGTTGTTGCAGTGGTCGACCACCCACACGGAATGGTCGGCCGACACTGCGAGGGCGGTTTGTTCCCGTCCTTCGCGCGCCTTGAAGCACAGCCTGTCGGGTGCCACCGCGGGGTCGTTGGTGTAGCCACCCGGCCTGCCGATCACGGCCGCCAACTGACCCTGCGCGTCGAAGCGCTTGACCTGCTGGCTGGTGCCGCCATCGGCGACCCACAGGCCCTCCTCGTCGGGGTGGGTGGCAAGTGCCAGCGGGCGCGTCAGCCCGTCGATCGTGGCGACCCGCCTCGGTTGGCGCAACAGGTCGGTGTAGCGGTGCACACTGCGGCCCGAGATGGCCCACAGGTCTCCACCAGGGGTCATCGCCAACTGGTTCAGTGCGCCCGCCGCGAGCGGCAGCGCCACCTCGTGCAGCAGCTCGCCGCTTGTCTTGTCGAACAATCGGATCACGCCCTTCGCACCATGGGCCACGGCAAGCAAGCGGCCGTGCCGTTGCACGGCCAGCCCGGTCGGGGTTTCGGTGGTACCGGTCTGCAGATCGATCACGCTGGCATGGCTGTGCGCCTCGTAGCAGTTGCCACTGGGGTGCCGGTTCAAGCACACCGGCTTGCCCGATGTGAACTGCGCCGGTTGCGCCCGTTCGAGGTCGAACACGCCGACGAAGCTGGTGCGCACCAGGCCCCCGGTGTTGGCCCAGTAGAGCCGGTTTGCATCGGTGGCGATCATCGAATACGCGGCAAAGGCGTCGGTCGATGGCAAGGGGCGGGTGTTGGCCTGCGGTGCCGTCAGGTGAAAGCCGTGGATGCCCGGTTGCTGCTCGTTGTAGCCCACGGCGTAGTACACGTGGTCACGGCGGATGGCGATGCTGGCCGGTGGCAGGTAGGCCTTGTGAGCAGGCGGCTGACCCGCGCGGAACGAGCTGTTGCCGATCACGCCCTCCCACACATGGCTCAGGCGGTGGTGGAGCAGCTTGACTTGCCAGTTGCCCGGGGTGACGGGTTCACCAGCATCGTCCAGGCCATCCCAGCTGGGTTGATGCGTTCCGGGCGCGAGCGCTTCGCCGCGCCACAGGGTGCGCACCAGACGACCGTTTTCGTCGTAGACGCCGGCACTGGTGGTCGCCGCCTGGGGCAGCGAAAAGACCACACGCGTTGGCTGTTGCCGAACTGATGGCTCAGCGGCGCCTGCGGTGACGCAAGCGCCGAGCACAGGCGCCCACAAGGCCAGCAAGCGCCAGGCGGTCATGCATACGCGGGTTGGCCGGCGCCCGGGCTCACACCGGGGGCCAGGTCGGCCAGCACCTGGCGGGCGCGGGCGGTGTA
>JACMKJ010000211.1 GCA_014380155.1 Rhizobacter sp.
GCATCAGCGGCAAGCCGCCGCTGGCCTCGGGCCCCGGCTCCGCCGGCACGTTTTCCGCCGCGAGGCGCGCCGCTTCGCAAACCAGGCTCGTCCACAAGGGATCGAATTCACCCGGCACCACGCGCAGCGCCACGCTGGCGCGCGCGAGCTGCGGGCAGTCGCCGCGCAGCACCGCGAGCACGGCCTCGGTGACGGCCAACTGGCGGCCCGGTGACGAAAGCTGGTCACGTTGCAGGCAGTTCGGGTAGCCCGAGCCGTCGAGCCGCTCGTGGTGCTCGGCCACGGCACGCGCCACCGCCGAGGGGTAGTCGGTGAGTTGTTGCAGCAGCAGCTTGCCCACATGCGGGTGCACTACAAGGTGCTGGTAACTCTGGAAGCTGAGCGCGCCGTCGGCGTCGGCCTCGCCGTGTTCGGGGGCGATGTACATCTCGCCCAGGTCGTGCAGCAGGCCACACAACATCGCCAGGCGCAGCTCCTGGGTGCTGCCGCCGTGCGAGATGGTCAAGGCGCCGTTGAGCGCCATCGCCTGCAAGGCGTGGTCAAACGACTCAGGCCGCGAGGCCTGGCCGGCGGTCAGCAGCAACTGCACCACTGGGTGCAGCGGCAGGTGCGGTGCTTCGCGCAGCAGCTTGGCGACATGTGGGCGCAAGAGGGGGGCCAGCGGGCCGTCGCGCTCGATCAGCCGCTCCAGCGACTGCACAAGCGAGTGGGCGGTCACGCCGTCTTCGGCCAGCAGGCAGGATTCGAGCGGCTGGCGCAACTGGCGGTCGAGCAGCTTGCGCTGCAAGGCTTGCGAGACCGGCTGGTCACGCGCCCACAGCTTGGTGCCGGAGACGTCGAAGATGTCGGTCGAGGCGATGATCGACTTGGTCTGGCTCGCCTCCAGGATGGTCGCCAACGCATGCGGGTTGGCGGTCGTGAAACTCTGGGGCTGGGCTGACGTGTTCATCATGTCGTTGTCTCCTACAGGCCGTGTCGACCTGTTTTCGACAAGCCCCTGGCGCACTCAAGGGCCGGGTTGTGACAACACGTTTCCGCTGGCTGGCTAGGTTCGCTTGAACAGGGCCAGCAAACCGCCTGCGGCGACAAACAAGCCGCCAAACGTGCGGTTGAGCGCCCTGATCTGGCCGGGCGACTTCAACAGACGCAGCACCTTCGACGCCAGCGCGGTGTAGCCCGCCATCACCACCAGGTCGGTGAAGCCCAGCGTGGCGGCGATCACGGCGTATTGCGTTGTCAGCGATTGCGAGAGGTCGAGAAACTGCGGCACCACGGCGAGCAGGAACACCGTTCCCTTGGGGTTGACAGCGTTCACCATCCAGCCGCGTAGCACCAGGCTGCGGCGCGAGGTGAGCACCGCCTCGCCGGTCTCGGCCACCATCGGCACCGCGGGCGCACGCCACTGCTTGATACCCAGCCACACGAGGTAGGCCACGCCCAGCCATTTGACGACCGCAAAACCGATGCTGGAGGTCGCGATCAGCGCGCCCAGGCCGAGGCCCACCACCAGCACCTGCGTCCAGATGCCCAGCACCAGGCCGAGGGTCAGGAAGTAGCCGCGCGCAAAACCGTGGTTGAGGCCCGCGCTCATCGCGGCCACGGCACCCGCGCCGGGCGAGATGCTGATGGCCCAGGAAGCGGCGAAGAAAGCGAGCCAGGTGGTGAGTTCCATGGTGTCCGTTGAATCAGAGGTAAGAGGTGACGATTTCGCCGAGGCGGCGGATGTGGGCATCGAGCTTGGCCGACCAGGGGTCGCCGTAATGCAGGCGGATGAAGTGGTCGAAACGCGTGCTGCAGCTGAAGGTGGCGCCGGGTGCGCAGCCGATGTGTTCGTGCCGCGCCTGCTCGAAGACCTTGCGCGAATCGACCTGCGGCGGCAGCTCGATCCACAACATCAGCCCGCCCTGCGGCCGGCTGAGCTTGCAGCCCGCCGGGAAATGCCGCGCCACCGCGTCGGCCATCTGTTGCGACTGCAGCTTCAACGAGGCGCGCAGTTTGCGCATGTGGTGGTCGTAGCCGCCGTCGCGGATGAACTCGGCCAGCACCTCCTGCTCGAGCATGCCGCCGGTGATCGAGGTGTGGAACTTGTGCGACTGCGCGGTCTTGAAGTGCCGGCCCGGCGCCATCCAGCCCACGCGGTACCCAGGTGCCACGGTCTTGGTGAAGGCCGAGCAGAGGATCACGTCGTCGCGGGTGTCGAAGCTCTTGAGCACCGGTGGGCGCTCGTCGCCGAAGTAGGTCTCGCCGTAGATGTCGGTCTCGACCAACGTGAAGCCACGCTCGGCCGCCAGCGCCACCAGGCGGCGCTTGTTCTCGAGCGGCATCAGGCTGCCGAGCGGGTTGTTGAAGTTGGGGATCACCACGCAAGCCTTCACCGCGCCCAGCACGCGAGTGGCGAGGTCGAGCGCCTCGACCGAGATGCCTTCGCGCGGGTGGGTCGGGATCTCGATCGAGCGCATGCCCAGGCTGCGGATGATCTCCAGCAGCATCCAGTAGCACGGTGACTCGATCGCGATGGTGTCGCCCACTCGGGCGGCTG
Source organism: Rhizobacter sp. (assembly GCA_014380155.1). Classification (GTDB taxonomy): domain Bacteria; phylum Pseudomonadota; class Gammaproteobacteria; order Burkholderiales; family Burkholderiaceae_C; genus Rhizobacter. The sequence goes on from JACMKJ010000211.1 coordinate 2,540, forward strand.
AACGCAACGCCAGAAAGATGGCCTCGGTGCCGCCGTTGGTCAGGATGATTTCTTCGGGCCGCAGCCGCACACCCGCGCCCACGCTGCGTCGGGCGATCTCCTGCCGCAGCGCCGGGCTGCCGGTGATCTTGTAGCGCGAGGCGAACTCCGGGTGCAGGCGGTTCATGCGCGCCAGCAGGTGGCGCAGCTTGGCCTCGGGCAAGAGCGAACGCGCCGGCATGGGGCAGAACGAGGGCGCGGCGAGCGGGTCGTCGTTGCCGTACAGGAATTCGCGCGTCAGGTCGTCGGCGGTCACGAAGCCGGGCCGGCCCATGCGGGTGTCGATCTCCGGCTCGGGCAGCGGCTGGTGGCGAGGCGCCACGAAGTAACCCGACTTGGGCCGCGCCTCGACCAGGGCCTGGTTCTCCAGCCAGCGGTAGGCGAGCGTGATCGTGGACGCGCTCACCCCGTGTTGCTGGCAGAGCCGGCGAACGGAAGGCAGGCGGTCGCCGGTGCGCAGGCTGCCGCCCTGGATGGCTTGCGCCAACTCGCCCGCGACGCGGTGGTAGAGCGGGTATCCGGCGGCGACGGGGGTGTCCATGCCGCAGATTGTGAACTTCGAGACGCCGATGTGACAGGCACAGAACTCGTCAGTTGTCACCAATACAGATGGGTTTGGTGACATCTGTGCTGCTGCAGTTTGGCCAGGCCTGGATGTGGTGATGGCGAGCCGAAACCGGAACACTGAACTCCCGGAAACACCCGCCTTCGGAGGCCGCCATGGTTCGCTTCACACCCCCCGTCACCCTCAAGCTCAGCCAAGGCGAAGTGATCGCCTGGAACCAGGCGGCCACCCGGGTGCGTGTGGTGTCGGGCCGGGTCTGGATCACGCAGCGAGATGACCTGATCGACCACTTCTTGCACCACGGCCAGTGCTTTGAGCTGCGTCGCAGCCACGGCACGCTGCTCGGCGCCGAGCAAGACGTGTGGCTGCGTTTCGAGCGCGATCGCTCCTGGCGCGGCTCCTTGTCCGGCGCGTGGCGCTGGCTCACGAGGCGAGCTACCCGGGCCGCTACAGTCGCCGGGTGAGCAAACCCAAATCCATCTACACCTGCAACGAATGCGGGGGCACCAGCCCCAAGTGGCTGGGCAAATGCCCCAGCTGCAACGCCTGGAACACCCTGATCGAATCGGTGGCCGACGCGCCATCGAAACACCGCTACCAGGCGCTCGCCGCCGCCCAACCGGTGGCCACGCTGTCCGAGATAGAAGCGTCTGACGTCGACCGCCAACCCACCGGCATCGACGAGCTCGACCGCGTGCTCGGCGGCGGCATGGTCGCTGGCGGCGTGGTGCTGATCGGTGGCGACCCGGGCATCGGCAAGTCGACTCTGTTGCTGCAGGCGCTCGACTCGCTCTCGCGCAACCTGCGCACCTTGTATGTGACCGGCGAAGAGTCGGGCGCGCAGGTCGCGCTGCGTTCTCGCCGACTCGGGCTCGACGGCTCCAAGGTGCGCGTGATCGCCGAGATCCAGTTGGAGAAGATCAGCGCCACCATCGAGGCCGAGCAGCCGGCGGTGTGCGTGATCGATTCGATTCAAACGGTCTACAGCGACCAGCTCACCTCGGCCCCCGGCTCGGTGGCGCAGGTGCGCGAATGTGCGGCGCAGCTGACGCGCATCGCCAAGAGCAGCGGCACGGCCATCGTGCTGGTCGGCCACGTGACGAAAGAAGGCGCACTCGCCGGCCCGCGCGTGCTGGAGCACATCGTCGACACGGTGTTGTATTTCGAGGGCGACACCCACAGCAGCTTTCGCCTGGTGCGCGCGATCAAGAACCGCTTTGGTGCCGTCAACGAGATCGGCGTGTTTGCCATGACGGAAAAGGGCCTCAAAGGTGTGGCCAACCCGAGCGCGATCTTCCTGTCGACCCACGGCGACCCGGTGCCGGGCTCCTGCGTGCTGGTCACACTGGAAGGCACACGGCCGATGCTGGTGGAGATCCAGGCGCTGGTGGACTCGGGCGGCCCCAGCCCGCGCCGACTCTCCGTGGGCCTGGACCGCGATCGCCTGGCGATGATGCTGGCGGTGATGCACCGCCACGCCGGCATCGCCTGCATGGACCAGGACGTGTTCGTCAACGCGGTCGGTGGCGTGCGCATCAGCGAGCCGGCGGCAGATCTGTCGGTGCTGCTGGCGATCCAGAGCAGCCTGCGCAACCGGCCGCTGCCACGCGGTTTCATCGCCTTTGGCGAAGTGGGTCTGGCGGGTGAGGTGAGGCCCGCCCCGCGGGGGCA
>JACMKJ010000212.1 GCA_014380155.1 Rhizobacter sp.
TGCCCACCAGCCCGGCTGATCTGATGCTGCGCATGGTCAACCACATGGTCGACAGCTACCTCGAACTGCGCCGCCTGCTGACCCGGCAACTGGGCTATCTGCAGCAGGAGCTGTTCAACCCGCGCAGCTCCTTCGACGGCTGGCAGGTGCTGCTCGACTCACGCAATGCCTTGCACCTGCTCGAAGACATCTGCGAAGACCAGCGCAGCGCCGTCGTCGAATGGATCGACGCCCTCGAAGAGTGGCCGAGCACCCAGGACACCACCGCGATGCGCGAGCGCGAGCTGCTGCGGCTGCGCTCGCGCGACGTGCTGGAGCACATCGAACGTGTGCTGAGCCACGTGCGGCGGCTGGAGTCGTCGGCCGAGACGGCGGTGCAGATGCACTTTTCGGCGCAGAGCAACCGCACCAACAGCATCATGCGCACGCTGACCGTGCTGACGGCCATCTTCATGCCGCTGAACCTGATCACCGGCTTCTTCGGCATGAACTTCGATGCCTTGCCGCTGATCCACACCCAACCCGGCGTGTGGGTCGCCACCGGCATCATGCTTCTGGTGGGCATCGGGCTGGGCGGGTTTTTCTGGCGCAAGCGCTACCTGAGCACTTCGCACCGGTAGAGCTCAGCGCGCAGGCGGTTGACGCCCGCTCAGCGTGCGTAGGGATCGGCGATGCCAAGCCCGGCGAGGATCGCGGTTTCTTCAGCTTCCATCGCCTGCGCCTCGGCTTCGTCCTCATGGTCATGGCCCTGCGCATGCAGCGTGCCGTGCACCAGCAGATGGGCGTAGTGGGCTTCGAGGGTGATCTTCTGCTCGCGGGCTTCGGCCTCGACCACCGGTGCGCACAAGATCAGGTCGGCGCTGACCACCGGCGCGTGGCTGTAGTCGAAGGTGAGCACGTTGGTGGCGTAGCCCTTGCCGCGAAAGTCGCGGTTGAGCGCCTGGCCTTCTTCGGCACCGACGATGCGCACCGTGATCTCGCCGGGCGCTGAAAGCGCGGCACGAACCCAGCGCGCCACCTTGTGACGCGGCAAGTGGGCGCGGTGCGAGGCGTCGGCAAACTGCAGGGAGAGCCTCAACTCGGGCCGCGCCATCAGCTGCGGTCCTGCGGGTCAGCCTCGTAGGCGTCGACGATGCGCGCCACCAGCGGGTGGCGAACCACGTCGGCCGAGGTGAAGCGCGTCATCGCAATGCCGTTCACCCGCCTCAGCACACGCTCGGCGTCGATCAGGCCGCTGTCGGTGCCGCGCGGCAAGTCGATCTGGCTCACGTCGCCCGTCACCACGCACTTGGCTCCGAAGCCGATGCGGGTGAGGAACATCTTCATCTGCTCGCGCGTGGTGTTCTGCGCCTCGTCGAGGATGACAAACGCATGGTTCAGCGTGCGCCCGCGCATGAAGGCGAGCGGCGCGATCTCGATGCTGCCTTTCTCGAAGGCCTTGGCCACCTTCTCGAAGCCCATCAGGTCGTAGAGCGCGTCGTACAGCGGGCGCAGGTACGGGTCGACTTTCTGCGCCAGGTCGCCGGGCAAGAAGCCCAGGCGCTCGCCCGCCTCGACCGCTGGGCGGGTGAGGATGATGCGCTGCACCGCGCTCCGCTCCAGCGCGTCGACCGCGCAGGCCACCGCGAGAAAGGTCTTGCCGGTGCCAGCCGGTCCGATGCCGAAGGTGATGTCGTGCGTGCGGATGTTGTTCAGGTACAGGTGCTGGTTGGTGGTGCGGCCTGCGAGGTCGGCGCGGCGGGTGCGCAGCACCAACTCTTCGGCCTCGCCCTGCGCGTCGCCGGCCTCGCGCGGGCCGCCCCGTTTGGCATCGGCAAGCGCTTCCACCAAAGCCAATTGAAAAGCCTCGGCCGAGATCGGCTTGCGGGCGCGGTCGTAGAGCGCCTGCAGCAGCGCCACCGCGCGTTCGGCGGCCGGCTTGGCGCCTTCGATGCGAAACGACTCGTTGCGTCGCGAGATGCTCACGTCGAAGGCCGATTCGATGTTGCGCAGGTGCTCGTCGAGGCTGCCGCACAGGTGCGAGAGCTTGATGTTGTCGAGCGGCATGAAAGCGTGGCGAAGTATCACGGCGGGTCTTTCCAAAAGCGGATTGTCGCGCCACGGCCCCAAGCGGGGGATGCCCGTGTGGCGCTCCTGCACAATCGGCGCCCATGCAAGCCCGACGAAGCCTCACCGCTGCAAACCTGGCCTGGCTGGCGCCATTCGCCCTGGTCTGCCTGCTGGCCATGGCCAGCCTGCGCGCCCATGCCGTCGACCCGCAGGTCAACGTGATCGTGCTCGACAACGCTGAGGTCACCAGCGGCGCGAGCGAGCTCTTCCCGGTGGACCAGCCCGGCAAGCCCATCAAGCTGCCCGACGAGTGGTCCGAGAGCCGCCCGCGCGAAGACGGCCCGGTCTGGTACCGGCTGCGCTTCGACGCCCCCGGCACCGCCGACCAACTGCTGGCCGCCTACATCGAGCGGGTGTGCGGCAATGCCGACGTGCGGCTCAACGGCTTCATCGTCTACACCGGCGGGCGCATGAGCGAGCCAGTCACGCGCAACTGCTTCTACCCGCAGCTGATTCCCCTGCCCAGCGGCCTGCTGCGCGCCGAGGGCAACACGCTCGACATCAAGGTGCAGGGCTACCCGCTGCAAAAAGTCTCGTCGCGCCAGCGGGCGGGCGCGCTGTCGCAGGTGCAGATCGGTCCCCATGCCCTGCTGGCCGAGCAGCACGCGAGCGAGATGTTCTGGAGCATCTCGCTCCTGCAGGCGATCACCATTGCCACCACGGTGCTGGGTGCGTTCCTGCTGTTCCTGGGCTGGATCAACCGGCAAGAGGCGCACCTGACCTACTTCGGTCTGGTCATCCTCACCTGGAATGCACTCACCGCCCGCACCTGGCTGCGCGATCTGCCGGTCGACAACGGCACGGCCGAGTTGCTGGTGTGCGTGGGCTTTGCCGTTCTCACCGCGCTGGTGGTGCAGTTTCTGCTGAGCTATGGCGCGCTGCGTTCGCGCGTGATCGAGGCCAGCCTGCTCGCGCAGTGCCTGGTGGTGCCGATGACGCTGGTGCTGGCCGGCCCGCAGCGGCTGTTCACCGTCAGCAGCGCCTGGTACCTGCTGATGTCGTTCGAGGTGGTGCTGATGTTTGCCTTGTACCTCTACACCGACTGGCACAACCGGCGCGCCAACTTCTGGCCGATGGCCATCATGCTGAGCGTGCTGGGCGGGCTGGTGGTCGTGGAGCGCGCGGTGCAGTACCACTGGCTGCCGCTGCCGACAGTGCACCTGCTGCACTTCGCGCTGCCCGTCATGCTCATCGTGATCGGCTCGCGGCAGCTCAAGTCGTTCGGCCTCGCGCTGCAGGCCGCCGAAGCGGCGCGCAACTCACTGGAAAGCCGGGTTGCCGCGGCCACCGCCGAGATGGAACGCAACTACGTGCAGATGGCCGAGCTGCGCGTCGAGCAGGTGACCGAAAAGGAACGCAAGCGCATCGCCGGCGACCTGCACGACGACCTGGGCGCCAAGCTGCTGACCATCGTGCACACCAGCGAGTCGGAGCGCATCTCCACCCTCGCGCGCGAGGCACTCGAAGAAATGCGCCTGTCGGTGCGTGGCCTCACCGGCAAGCCGCTGCCGGTGGCCGACGCACTGGCCGACTGGCGCGCCGAGACGGTGTCGCGCCTGGGCCAGGCCGGCGTCGAAGTCGACTGGCGCAGCCCCACCGAAGACATCACGCAGCAGCTGTCGGCGCGCGCCTTCGTGCAGACCACACGCATCCTGCGCGAGGCGGTGAGCAATGTCATCAAACACAGTGGGGCGTCGCACTGCAAGGTTCGCTGCAGCCTGGGCCAGCAAGACTTCGTGCTGGTAGTGCAAGACAACGGCCGCGGCATCCCGATGGAACTCGACGGCAAGCTCGACCGCGGCCACGGCATGGCCAGCATGAAGCACCGCGCCAAGCAGATGCAGGGCCAATGCCTGGTCGAGTCGGGCCCGGGCTACGGAACCGTGATCCGGCTCACACTTCCCCTGGGGACGGCGTGAGCCCCGACTGCTAGCATTCACTCTTGCGATTCAACTCGAAGGCGGTGGCCATGAACAAGATCCTGTTGCTGGAAGACCTGCCAGAAATCCGCGCCTGGTTGAAGGCATTGGCTTTGCAGGTGTTTCCTCAAGCCCAGATCTTCGAGGCCGCACGGGTGCACGACGCGCTGGCGCTCATCACCGCCGAACGTTTCGAGGTGGCGCTGATCGACCTGGGCCTGCCCGACGGCTCGGGTGTCGACGTGGTCGCCGCCCTGCGCGAAGCCCAGCCCGAAGCGCAGTCGGTGGTGGTCACGATCCACGACGACGACGACCACCTTTTCCCGGCGCTGCAAGCCGGCGCTTTCGGCTATTTGCTCAAGGAACAACCCCGTGAGCACTTCGTCGAGCAGCTGCAACGCATCAGCCAGGGTGAGCCGCCGCTATCGCCTGCCATCGCGCGCCGCGTGATCGCCTACTTTGCCAAACAGAACAAGCCGCAGGAGCGCCCGCAGAACCTGCCGCATGTGTCGCTCACCGACCGTGAAAACGAAGTGCTGCTGTGGGTGGCCAAGGGCTTCACGCTGCCCGAGATCGGCGTGCAGCTGAACCTGTCTCGCCACACCATCGCCGACTACGTGAAGCAGATCTACCGCAAGCTCAACGTGAGCTCGCGCGCCGAGGCCGCGCTGGAAGCGCAGCGATTGGGTCTCTTCCGTCGATGACACGCCGATGATCGGGCGACTGACAGGCCTGCTTGCAGAGAAGAACCCGCCACAGCTGCTGGTGGATGTGAACGGCGTCGGCTACGAAGTCGACGTGCCGATGAGCACCTTCTACAACCTGCCCGCGCTGGGCGAGCGCGTCACGCTGCTCACCCACTTTGTGGTGCGCGAAGACGCGCAGGTGCTGTTCGGCTTCCTCACCCACGATGAACGCGCCACCTTCCGCCTCTTGGTCAAGATCTCGGGCGTGGGGCCACGCACGGCGCTGTCGATCCTGTCGGGCCTGAGCGTGAGCGAGCTGGCCCAGGCGGTGGCCATGCAAGAGAGCGCGCGCCTGGTCAAGGTGCCGGGCATCGGCAAAAAAACAGCCGAGCGCCTGCTGCTCGAACTCAAAGGCAAGCTCGGCCCCGACCTCGCCAGCCCGGCGAGTGTGGCCAGCGACACCCAGGGCGACATCCTCCAAGCCCTGGTGGCACTGGGTTACAGCGACCGCGAAGCGGCCCTCGCTTTGAAGAGCCTGCCCAAAGAGGTGGGCGTCAGCGACGGCATCAAGCTGGCGCTGAAGTCGCTGGCCAAGTAGCCGCGCTTCGCGCGCCCCACAGCAGCGCAAAGTTTGCTTACACATTGCACCGGTTTGCGGGGTCGATGTCCCGAATTCACCTGTCTTCAAAGGGGCAGGCGAATAGAATTCGGGCGCATTCCGCAGCGTTACCGCACAGGTACATGGCCGATTTGATCAACCCTCGACTGATTGCCCGCGTGGAGCGTTCGCTGCGCAAGCGCTTGCACACCAACGTCAAGCCCCACCTGCTGCGTTGTGCGGCCCACGCCCGCAACGAAGACGAGTTCATGGCCTCGGCCGCCCGCCTGTTGCTCAACATGCAAGAGCGCCAGGAGTGGCTGGCATCCTGGGCTACACGTCGCCACACCGAAGCCGACGACACCACGCCGGCCGCACTCGACACCACCACGCCGGCAGGGCTCGACGCCCCGCTTCAGCGCAGTTTTCGAATCACCCCCGCACAACGCGACCGCCTGCGCGACGCGCTGGCCCACGAGGTGGGCCCGATTGCCGACCTGCTGCTCGACAAGGAATCGCAGCGCGCCGACTCGGTCAGCGAGTTGCTGGAGCGCCTGGAGTCGCACCTCGAAGGCGAGGAGCAGCGTGCGCGCTTTCGCCAGGTGACGATCTCGTCGAAGCTCCACACCGACCACTGAACTGCCGCAGCCCCGCCGGGGTTCGGCTCAACCCCCCCACCAGCTTCTTTCATCGGCCGAGACCCTTCATGAACCTGAAGCTGAGATTCAATCTGGTGTTTGCGCTGCTGTTCGTGCTGTCGCTGGTGGTGGCCGGCGGCACGGTGTACCGGATGGTGCAAACCAACGCCAGCGCCGAAGTCGTGCGCGACGCCCAACGCATGATGGACGTGGCCATCGCGGTGCGCGGCTACACGGTGGACAACATCAAGCCCCACCTCGACCCCATGCTAGATCGCCACTTCCTGCCCGAGACGGTGCCCGCCTTTGCCGCCACTGAAACGCTGGCCCGACTGGCCGCCAAACAACCCGGCTACAGTTACAAGGAAGCCACCCTCAACCCCACCAACCCGCGCGACAAACCCACCCCCTGGGAAAAAGACGTCGTGGAGCGCTTTCGCGCAGACCCCAAGACCACCGAGTTGTCGGGCGAGGTGAGCGGGCCACAAGGCGGCCTGTTCTACGTGGCCCGCCCCATCCGCATCACCAACCCGACCTGCCTGGCCTGCCACAGCACACCCGCCGCCGCGCCCCCCAGCCTGCTGGCCAAGTACGGCTCGGCCAACGGCTTTGGATGGCAACTCAACGAGGTCATCGGCGCTCAGGTGGTGGCCGTGCCCATCGCCTTGCCGCAAGAAAAGGCCAAGCAGCTCTTCCTCACCTTCACCGGCGCGCTGGTCGCGGTGTTCGTGGTGTTGTTCCTGGTGCTCAACTGGCTGCTGCAGCGCCTGGTGGTGCAACCGGTGCGCGAGGTGGCCAACGCGGCCCGGCGCGTGAGCCAGGGCGACATGTCGCTGGCCGAGTTCTCTGAGACCCGTCTGGACGAGATCGGCACACTGCAGAAGAGCTTCAACCGCATGCGCCGCAGCCTCGTCAAAGCCATGGGCATGCTGAAGGGTTAGAGCCTCTCAGTGTTTGTGGGAGGTGTCGGGCACCTCCACACTCACCTGCACCGTCACCTCACCCGCCTTCTCGAACTTCAGCTTCAGCGGGAAGGTGTCGCCCTGCTTGAGCGGGGCCTTCAGGCCGATGAACATCATGTGCAGACCACCGGGCTTGAGTTCCACCTTCTTGCCGGCGGGCACCTCGATGGCGTCGACCTGGCGCATGCGCATCACGTCGCCTTCCATCGACATGGTGTGCAACTCCACCGACTTGGACACCTCAGCCGAGGCTGACACCAGGCGGTCGTTGGCGCCGGCATTGCTAAGCGACAGATAGCCGCCCCCTGAAGGCTGGCCAGGTGCGGTCGCACGGGCATAGGGGTGGCCGATCTCGATGGCGCCGAGCTTGAACGAGTGCGCTTGCGCAGCCGTTGCAGCCAGGCCCAGGGTGGCGAGGGCGAGGGCGCGAACGAGAGAGCGGGTCAGTTTCATCATCAAGGTCTCCAAGGTCAGTGGTTGAGTTTCAACTCAGCGTGCAGGGTGCGCTGGGTGTAGGGGTGAAAGGCCCAGTAGGTGGCGTTGCCGAGGTTGTCGATGCCGAACGAAGCCGTCCATTGTTGGTCGAAGCGATGCTGCACACGCAGGTCGCCCACCAGGAAGCGGCTGACGCCGGTGTAGGTATCGCCGTTCGGGTCGCTGTTATCGAGCGTGCCGTACTGGCGCCCGCTGTAGCGCACGCCCACCGTGATGCCCCAGCGGTCATCGGCCTGGTAGTTGGCCAGCAGGTTGGCGCGCCAGCGCGGCACACGCGGCTGCCATTGGCCCACGCTGGCCGGGAACTTGTCGTTCTTCGTGATCACCGAGTGGGCGTAGGTGAGGCTGCTGCTCAGCGTCAACCCTTTGAGCAGGACGTCGTTGGCCTGTCCGGCCAGTTCGAGCCCATGGGTGCGGACAGCGTCCACGTTTTGAATGGTCATGAGATTGAGTGCTGCGTTGGTCTGCGAATAAAGCGCGTCGCGCGTGCGCTCTATGAAGACCGTGCTGCGCAGCATGCCGTGACCAAGCTCTCGCTCGGCCGTCCACTCGCTCGTCCATGATTTCTCAGGCTTGAGGGTCGCATCGTTGTGGACCACCAGGCCACCCGAGGCACCCAGGTACAACTCGGCCACGGTGGGCAGTCGCACGGCGCGGCCGAGCGAGGCTTTGAGCACCCAGTCATCGTTGAGCTGGTACGACACGGCCACCTTGGGCGAGACGTGGTTCTCTTTGCGTGCCGCCATGTTGCCGATTGCCATCGAGTTGTGGCCGCGTGTGCGCCATTGTTCCAGGCGCAGACCGAGTACCGCACGCCAGGGCGGCGAGAAGCGCCAGGCGTCTTGCGCCCACAGGCTGTGCAGCGTGCTGTTGCCATCGAAGGCCATGGGTGCCGAAACGAGCGGTGTCAACACACTGCGCAGCTGGTACGCATCGCGCTGCAGGCCCGCCTCGGCGGTGTGCTCGCCGTTGGGCCGCCAGATGCCCTTGAGGGCCAGCGTGTTCCAGCCCGTGCCCTTCATGTCGGTATCGCCCGAGGCCGAGTTGCGCACCGAGTCTTTGGCGTAGTCGTAGAGGCTGGCCGTGGCCTCCCAGTCCCAGGTGCCGCGTGTGTTGCTCTTGACGCTGAGGCCATGGGCCAGGTGCTCCAGACGGCCCTCGCTGCGCGCAAAGTCGCTGGCGCTGAGTGCGTAGTCACGGCCGTCGATGTTGACGGTGCCTGTCGTCACGACATTGCCGGCTGCATCGCGCAGGTAGCTCTGTGCATCGCGCGTGTTGTCGTTGCGCCAGCATCCCAGGGTGTACGACGCACGCCAGGTCGGCGAGAAGTCATACGCCAGCTTCAACTTGGCATGGTCTTGCACGGTGTGGATCTGGTTGGTGGCGCCGAGGATCAGCCAGTCCTGGTTCGACGGGTTCTTGTCGGCGACTGCGCCGCTGACCGGCGTTCCCACCACGCCCACCACCCCTTGCGACACACGCCGGTTGGCAAACGCAATCGGCTGGCCCTGGCTGTCGAGCCGGTTGAGGTTGAGCCACCAGGCCCAGGCCCCCTCGCGGCTACCCACCGACGCGCTCGCCGCATGGCCGCGGTAAGTGGCCTTCGTGCCGTACTGCTTGTAGTCTTGCGAAAAACCCTGCAGCTTGGCGTGCGCCTCGAAGGCCTTCGGCATGCGCGTCACGTAATCGACCACCGCCCCTACCGAGTTGCCGGGGTAGGCGGCCGAAAACGGGCCGTACATCACATCGACCCGGTCGATCTCTTCCGGTGCGACCAGGCCCCAGCGCGGTGTGTAGCTCGCGCCGTTGCCGAGCAGGTTGGACAGCAGCACGCCGTCGGCATACACCAGCGAGCGCGCGCTGTTGCCGGTTCCCGAGGCGCGTGTGGCCAACACCGCGTGGTCGTAGTCGCCGAGGTAGCGCTTGCGCACGTTCAGGCTAGGGAAATACTTCAGCGCGTCTTCGGCATCGGTGGCGTTGATGCTCTGTTCGATCTGCTTGCCGCTGATGCTCTCAGTGGTGGTGGGGATCTCGATCGGCAGCGTCGAGGGCCGGCTGCCCACCACGGTGACACGCTCGAGCTCGCGGGTTGCGGCCATGGGCACTGCTGGGGTTTGTGCGCGCGCGGTGACCGGCAACAGGGCCAGCGTGGCGAGGGCGATGAGGTGAAGCTTGATTGGCATGGTGTTCAGAATGAAAGGTTTGAGCCGCGCAGGCGGCGCCACTGCGCAGCGCCCAGCTCCAGGCCCAGAAAGATGGCGAAGCTGATGCCGAACACCGGCATCGCCCAGGCCATGGCCGCCACCAGCCCCCACAGCGCAAGCGGCACGGCGCGCAGCTGCTGGCGTGACACAGCCGGGGCAGAGAAGCGACCTTTCGGCCGGCGCTGCCACCACATCACCACACCCGACAGCACCGAGAAAATCGTCGCAAGGGCCGCCAGCACGAGCACGATCTGGTTCCACACACCGAACTCGGCGCGGTGGAACGGAATGCCGAGCGCCGTGGCCTTGGGAATGAGCGGCAGGCCGTCACACCCGGAGCGGTAAAGCACCTGCCCCGAGCCGGCATCGAGCAGCAGGGCAAACCTCTGGTCGGGCTGCGCGCGGTCGAAGTTGTCGACGCGCCACACACCACCTTCGCCCATGGGCAGCGCGAGCTGCATCTGCACGGCCAGGTCATCCACCACCTGCGCGGTGTAGCGGTTGACGTAGACGATGCGGCCCTGTGGCAGGCCGTGGTCGTGCTCCACCGCCGCGCCATGGCCAGCATGGGGTGACGGCGGGGCGGCAAAAAACACCTGCGTGGTCTCGCCCGGGCGATGAGCCGGCACGATGGCTCGAGGAGCTGCCCCGTCTCGGACCTCTCGTGCGGCAGCGAGCTGAGCGTCCAGCGGTGCCGGTGCCTTGCCCACCGGCACGCGGTCGACATCGGCAGGCACGGCCGCTTCGATCTGCGGTGTCAGCGCGTACTGCAGGCCGGTGACGGCTGCAAACAAGACGATGGGGGCGGTGACTAGCCCAGCCCAGAAGTGCAGCCGCCAGAATGTGCGGTGCAGGCCCGCGGCTCGCGCGGAAAGATTCGGTTCCATGGAAATGCCTCGAACAGGCCAGCGGCTGAGCGCCGCGGCACATCACAGCAGCCGGTCGGCCACCTCTTCGAGAGGCAGCGTCAACCGGCCAACGACGGTGAGTTCAGGCGAAGGCGGGTGGCCCGTGTTTCAGTCGGGAGACCCAGGTGGCGCACGCATCGGGCGCCTGGGGAGATGGGTGAGAAAGAACTGTCGATGCGCCTCTGTGCACCGCCGGCGCGGCCAGCGGCTGCGCCTCGGGCGCGGCAAACGCCATCTGCGCTGTCAGCGTGCAGTGGTCACCGCTGTGGGGCGGGGTGTGCACGGGAGCAGGCTGCGAGCCAGGTTCGTCGATCGCGACCGTGGCCACGCCGTAAACCGTGCAGACCTCGACCAGCGTCTTGCCCTGCGCCTGCGCCGACACGCTCGCCAGCATGGGCACCGCCGCCTTGAGCAGCAAGGCGCACATCGCCAGCCAAAGGGCAAAGCGTGTGGACAAGGGGCGGCGTGACATGGGGCGCGATTGTGCCAGGGGCCGTCTGCTCATAATGCGGCATGAGCCCGCCGGGCCGCCCCAAGGGCGAATTCCGCAGTGCGTAACACGAAGGTACCAATGAGCATCCAGACCGACGAATTCGAGCCCGCGCGCCGCGTGGTGAGCGCCGCCCCGGCCTCACCGAACGAAGAGGCGATCGAGCGTGCGCTGCGCCCCAAGGGCATGGCCGAATACGTGGGCCAGGCCAAGGCACGCGAACAGCTCGAGATCTTCATCGGCGCGGCCAAGATGCGCGGCGAAGCGATGGACCACGTGCTGCTGTTCGGCCCACCGGGCCTGGGCAAGACCACGCTGAGCCACATCATCGCCAACGAGCTGGGTGTGAACCTGCGCCAGACCTCGGGCCCGGTGCTCGAGAAGCCAAAAGACCTGGCCGCCATCCTCACCAACCTCGAGCGCAA
>JACMKJ010000213.1 GCA_014380155.1 Rhizobacter sp.
ACGCGGGCGAGTGCGGCGGCAATCTGCTGCTCGGCCACGCGCACGTCGGGCCGCTGGCGCAGCGTGGCGGCAGGGATGCTGAGCGCCAGGTCGTCGGCCGGCATCGGCACGGCGACCACCGGGTCGAGCACGGCGTTCAAGGCGCTGGGGGGCTGGCCGGTCAACACGGCCAGTGCGTGGCGGGTTTGCGCGACGCTGGTTTCCAGCACCGGGATCTGCGCCAGCGTCTGTTCGGTGTTGGTGCGGGCCTGCGACAGCTCCAGCGAGGTGGTCAGGCCGGCCTGCACACGCCAGTCGGTGATCTGCAGGGTCTCTTGCTGGCTGGCGAGGTTGCTGCGGGCGATGGCCAAGCGCGCTTGCTGGCCGCGCAATTGCAGGTAGGCGACAGCCACTTCGGCGGCCACCGACACCTGGGTGTCGGCGAGGGTGGCCTGACTGGCCTGGGCGGTGGCCTCGCTGGCCGACAGGCCGGCGCGTTTGCCGCCAAAGATGTCGGGCTCCCAGCTCGCATCGAAGCCGGCGCGGAAGTTGTTGCCCGCCGGGTTGTCGCCGGATTTGCTGCGCTGGGCCGACGCCGAGGCGCCGACGTTGGGGCCCAGGTTGGCCGAAGACACGTCACGCAGCGCTCGCGCCTGGGTGAGTGCGGCCTGGGCGCTGCGCACCGTGGTGTTGGCCTGCAGAGACTGGGTTACCAGCTGGCTGAGCAGCGCGTCGTTGAAACGCTGCCACCAGCCGGCGAGTGAACTGGCTGGTGTGGAGGGGGCGGCCTGCGACCACTGCGCCGGCACCGCCACCTCGGGCAGAGGGCCCGAGCGCTCGGTGAGCGAGGCACAGCCCGCGAGGGCGAGCGCCGCGGCGAGCGCGCTGCAACGCAAGAGGAGGGCCGTGGGCCGGAGGGTCATGGGTGGCGATCAATGCATCAGTGCGGTTGATCCTAGTGTTGGCCTGCCTTGTCGCTCTGTTGCTTCGCGCACGTCAACGCATGTAAAGCTGCCGGGCTGGCATGTATGCACTTGAGACTTCCCTCTTGCTCTGTTCGGGAGCGGAGTAAGCCATCAAATTCGATCGTGCCGACTCAACCCGATGTTTTCAGAGCAGCTCGTCGGGTGCAAAAGGCGACAGCAGCTTTACCGTGAACTGGAGCCACGGCCAAGGCGTAGTCACAGCGAAGCCGCCAGCCGCACGCCCTGGTCGATGGCGCGCTTGGCGTCGAGCTCGCCGGCTTCATCGGCGCCACCGATCAGGTGCACCGGTTTGCCTGCGGCCTGCAGCGGCGCCAGCAGCTCGCGCAGCGGCTCTTGCCCGGCGCACAGCACGATGGTGTCGCACTCGATGACCTGGCCATCGCTGCGCTTTTCACCGTAGGTGATGAACAGGCCTTGTGGCGTGATGCGCTCGTAGTTGACGCCGCCGATCATCTCGACCTTCTTCATCTGCAGCGCGGCGCGGTGGATCCAGCCGGTGGTCTTGCCGAGGTTCTTGCCCAGCTTGCCGCTCTTGCGCTGCAAGAGCGTGACCTGCCGCGCGGGCGGTGTGGGCTGCGGGCGCACCACGCCGCCACGCACGGCCTCGGGGTCGGCCACGCCCCACTCGGTGAGCCACTCTTTCAGGTTCAGCGTGGGCGAGTGCCCGGGTTCGGTGACCAGGTACTCGGCCACGTCGAAACCGATGCCGCCCGCACCGATGATGGCCACCCGCTCGCCCACCGGCTTTTTGTGCAGCAGCACGTCGATGTAGCTCAGCACGTTGGGGCCGTCGCTGCCGGGAATCTGGGGGTCGCGCGGCAGCACGCCGGTGGCGAGCACCACTTCGTCGAAGTCGCGCAGGTCATCGGCACTCACGCGCGTGTCGAGCGAAAGTTTCACGCCGGTGTCGCTGATGCGCTGGCGGAAATAGCGCAGCGCCTCGACAAACTCTTCCTTGCCCGGCACGCGCCGGGCCATGTTGAACTGGCCGCCGATGCTGGACGCGGATTCAAACAAGTGCACCTCGTGGCCCCGCTCGGCCAGCGTGGTGGCCGCCGCCAACCCGGCCGGGCCGGCGCCGACCACCGCGACACGCTTCTTCTTCGGCGCGATGCGGATGATCAGCTCGGTCTCGTGGCCGGCACGCGGGTTGACCAGGCAGCTGGCGAGCTGTGACTTGAAGGTGTGGTCGAGGCAGGCCTGGTTGCAGGCGATGCAGGTGTTGATGCGCTGGCTCTCGTTGCGCGCCGCCTTGTTGACGAACTCGGCGTCGGCCAGCAGCGGGCGCGCCAGGCTCACCATGTCGGCGCAGCCATCGGCCAGCAGCTGCTCGGCCACTTCGGGCATGTTGATGCGGTTGCTGGTGATGAGCGGGATGGTCAGGCCGCTCGCGCGCAACTCGCGGCGCATCTTCTGCGTGACCCAGCCGAAGGCGCCGCGCGGCACGCTGGTGGCGATGGTGGGCACACGCGCTTCGTGCCAGCCGATGCCGGTGTTGATGATGGTCGCGCCCGCCGCTTCGACGGCCTTGGCGAGTTGCACCACCTCGGGCCAGGAGCTGCCGTCGGGGATCAGGTCGATCATCGACAGGCGGTAGATGATGATGAAGTCGGGCCCCACCGCCTCGCGCGTGCGGCGCACGATCTCCACGGGCAGGCGCATGCGGTTTTCGTAACTGCCGCCCCACTCGTCGGTGCGGTGGTTGGTGTGCGTGACGAGGAACTGGTTGATGAAGTAGCCCTCGCTGCCCATCACCTCGACGCCGTCGTAACCCGCTTCACGCGCCAGCTTGGCGCAGCGCACGAAAGCGCGGATCTGCCGCTCGATGCCACGCGCACTCAGCTCACGCGGCGTGAAGGGCGAGATCGGCGACTGGATGCGCGAAGGCGCCACGCAGAATGGCTGGTAGCCATAACGCCCGGCGTGCAAGATTTGCAGCGCGATCTTGCCGCCCTCGGCGTGCACCGCGTCGGTCACGATCTTGTGGCGGCGTGCGGCCCCGCTCGTACTGAGCGTGCCGCCGAAGGGCTTGAGCCAGGCTTCGATGTTGGGCGAGAAGCCGCCGGTGACCATCAAGCCCACACCACCCCGCGCACGCTCGGCGAAGAAGGCGGCCATGGCGGGGAAGTGCTTGCGCCCGTCTTCCAGCCCGGTGTGCATGCTGCCCATCAGCACCCGGTTTTTCAGGGTGGTGAAGCCCAGGTCGAGCGGCGCGAGCAGGTGGGGGTAGGGCTGCATGGCGTGGGGCAAGAGTGAAGTCGCGCGATGTTAGCGGGCCAGGGCCTCCAGCAGGCGGTCGACATCGGCCTCGCTGTGCGCCGCTGAGAGCGAGATGCGCAACCGCGCCGTGCCCTCCGGCACGGTGGGCGGGCGGATGGCGGGCACCCACAGGCCTTGCGCAACGAGCGCGGCCATCACGGCCAGCGCGTCGGCGTTGCTGCCGATGATGAGCGGCTGCACGGCGGTGTCGGAGAGTGGGTGCTGCCAACGCAGGCCGGCGGTGCCGGCGCGCAAGCGGGTGATGAGGCGTTGCAGCTGCTCGCGCCGCCAGCCCTCGGCGGCGATCACCTTCAGGCTGGCGCGCACGGCCTGCACCACCATCGCCGGCGTGGAGGTGGCAAAGATGTAGGTGCGGGCGCGCTGCAGGATCCACTCGATGGTGCTGGCCTCACCGGCGACAAACGCGCCGACACAACCGGCAGCCTTGCCGAGCGTGGCCATGTAGACGAGGCGCGGTGAGTCCAGGCCCAGGTGGGCGGCGGTGCCGCGCCCTTCGGGCCCGAGCACGCCAAAGCCGTGGGCGTCGTCGATCAGCAGCAGCGCGTCGTGTTCTTCGCACAAGGCGAGCAACGCGTGCAGCGGGGCGATGTCGCCGTCCATGCTGAACACGGCGTCGGTGACGACGAGTTTGTGGTCGGCCTTCGACACGGCCAGTTGATGCGCGAGCGTGGTCAGGTCGTTGTGTGGGTAGATGTGCGACTCGGCACGCGAGAGCCGCACGCCGTCGATCAGGCAGGCATGGTTGAGTGCGTCGCTGAACACCGCGTCGCCCCGCCCTACCAGCGCTGGCACCAGGCCCACGTTGGCCATGTAGCCCGAGCCGAAGAAGAGCGCACGTGGGCGGCCGACGAAAACAGCGAGCTCGTGCTCCAGCGCCTCGTGCGGCGCTTCATGGCCGCTCAGCATGGCCGAGCTGGTGGCGCCCACGCCGTACAACGCAGCGGCCTCTTGCGCCGCGCGGATCAGCGCGGGGTGTTGGGCCAGGCCGAGGTAATCGTTGCTCGCGAACGAGAGCACCGGCTTGCCCGCGATCTGTAGGCGCGGCCCATCTTTCGCGTCGACCACACGGCGCTTGCGGCGCAGGTGCTGCGCGTCGAGCGCGGCGAGGCGGGCGTTGAAGTCGGGTTTCAAAACGCGTAGCTCAAGCTGATGTTCAAGGCCACCAGCTCACCAGAGCTGCGCTGGGCTGCGCCATGCGTGGCACGTCGGCCCACAGCGGTGCCTTCAGGTGCTCGCACAGGTAGGCGATGTTGTCTTCTTGCGCTTGCATCTGCGGGTCGATGCGGTTGGCGACCCAGCCCGCCAGCATGAGTCCGCGCGCACGAATGGCCTCTGCCGTCAGCAGTGCGTGGTTGAGGCAACCCAGGCGCAGGCCGACGACGAGCACGACGGGCAGTTGCAGCGCTTGTGCGAGGTCGGCGCCGGTTTGTGATTCGTTGAGCGGCACGTGGAAGCCGCCGGCGCCTTCGACCACCACGGCGTCGGCCTGTGCGGACAGTTGGCGGTAGCGGTCGACCAGCACGTCGACCTCGATGCGCTGGCCGGCCGCGCGTGCGGCCAGGTGGGGCGACATCGGCAATGGCAGGCAGTAGGGGTTGTCGAGCTCGCGAGGCACGCTGATCGAGCCGGCGGCGCGCAGGGCCATCGCGTCTTCGTTGTCGCCCTCGGGGGTGGTGCCCGCGGCCACCGGCTTCATGCCGACGACGCGTGGGTGCGTCTTGCGCAGGTGCAGCAGCAAAGCGCAGCTGATCAGGGTCTTGCCGACTTCGGTGTCGGTGCCAGTGACGAAGTAGTGGCTCATGCGAGGGTCTCTTCGAGCGCCGCCAATGCGCCCTCTGCGAGCGAGCGGGATTCGCTCTCGTCGATCACGTAGGGCGGCATGAAGTACAGCGTGTTGCCGATGGGTCGCAGCAGCAAGCCCTGCTTCAACGCCGCCGCGTGATACCGGCGTGCAAACGTCGGGTCGTCGGTGGCCACGTCGAAGGCCCACAACATGCCGAGCTGACGCGTCGCTCGCACCTGCGCGTGCGTCGCAAGCGGCTCGCACAAAGCCGTGAGCCGCGCGGCGGTCGCACGGTTGCGCGCCATCCAGTCTTCTTGCTCGAAGATCTCCAGCGTGGCCAGCGCCGCGCGGCAGGCGAGCGGGTTGCCGGTGTAGGAGTGCGAATGCAGGAAGCCGCGTGCCGTGCGGTCGTCGTAGAACGCGTCGTACACCGTGTCGGTGGTGAGCACGGTCGACAGCGCCATCGTGCCGCCGGTCAACCCCTTCGACAAACAGATGAAGTCGGGCCGGATGCCCGCCTGCTGGTGTGCAAACAAACTGCCGGTGCGGCCGAAGCCGACTGCGATTTCGTCGGCCACCAGGTGCACTTCATACCGGTCGCACAAGGTACGCGCCAGGCGCAGGTACTCGGGGTCGTGCACCGCGATGCCGGCGGCACATTGCACCAGCGGCTCGACGATCAGCGCGGCGATTTCTGCATGGTGCACTTCGAGGTAGGCCTGCAAGGCCTGCGCGCAATGGCGGGCGTGTTCGATCGCCGAGACACCCGGCGCGGCTAGGCGCGCATCGGGGCTCGGCACCGTGGCGCTCACGCGCACCAGCGGGCCGTAGGCTTCGCGGAACAGCGGGATGTCGGTGACCGACAGCGCGCCGACCGTTTCACCGTGGTACCCGTGTTGCAAGCCGATGAAGCGCGACTTCTCGGCGCGCCCGAGGTTGCGCCAGTAATGCGCGCTCATCTTCAGCGCGATCTCGGTGGCCGATGCGCCGTCGCTCGCGTAGAACGCATGGCCCAGACCGGTGAGTGCGCCCAGACGTTCTGACAGCTCCACCACCGGCGCATGCGTGCAGCCGGCCAGCATCACATGCGCGAGCTGGTCGATCTGCTGCTTAAGCGCGGCCTTGATGTGCGGGTGGCCGTGGCCGAAGAGGTTGACCCACCAGGAGCTGATGCCATCGAGGTAGCGCTTGCCTTCGGTGTCGTAGAGCCACACGCCCTCGGCGCGGTCGACCGCGAGCAGCGGTTGGGTTTCGTGCTGCTTCATCTGGCTGCACGGGTGCCACACCGCCTGGCGGCTGCGTTCGATCAAGCTCATGCCGAGGCCACCATGCCGGCCCGGTAGGCCTCGAAGATCATCATCAGCGGCCCCTGTTCGGTGACGATGCGATAACAGCGGCTGGCGCGTGCATCGGGCAGGCCGACGTGCTGCCACAACATCTGCTCGACCTGCGCAGAGCCCGCCACCGGCTCACGGTGCACGAAGAGGTGCGCCAGCAAATGGCCGATGGGCGCGTTGCCTTCGTTCAAGCGCTGCAAGAACCAGTCGGGCACGGCGTCGAGGCGGGTGAAGGAGAGGTTGTCCATCAGCACCTGGCCGTGGGCGTGCAGGCTGGTGACGCGGGCGAGCCAGGCGCTGCCGCCGAGTTGCTCGCGCACGGCCTGGGGCACGTCTTGAGTTTGTTGCTGGGAGATCAGTTGCAGCTGCATCGGCGCTTGGGCCAGCGCTTCGCAGACGCGGGTGGTCGAGCCGTCGAGTGCCAACAGCATGCGCAGCAGCGGGGCCTGCGTGTCACTCGGGAAAAGTTGTCGCTCTACACTCATGCGCTCTAGTTTCTGCGTGGCGAAATGGAACCCAGGATCGTACCCGTGCCTCTCGTGGGCAGCCCGCAAGACATCTGTGCACGCCTGGGCGCGCACGATGGCATGGTGTTGCTGGAGAGCAGCAAGGCGATGCCGGGCTTGAGCGGCTGGTCGTGGGTCACCGGGCCGGCGCTGGCCACCCTGGAAACACACGGCGAGCTCACCCGCTTGAGCGACGCCACGGGCCGCGTGACCGACACCTGGGCCGACCCGTTCGAGGCGATCCAGGCGGTGCTGTCACGCATCGCCGTCGATGCGGGTGTGCGCCCCGAGGGCCTCGCGTTTGCCGGTGGGCTGATCGGCTACCTCGGCTACGACCTGGCACGCTTCGTCGAACGTCTGCCGACCATGGCCGCGGACGACCCGCCGCTGCCGACGATGCGTCTGCACCTGTGCGACCACGTGCTCGCGTTTGACCACGCCCACACGCAGTGGTACTTCTGCACCCTGGCCGATGCGGGCGAGCGTGTGCGCGTGTGGGATGCGACGCTGCAACGTGCCCAAACGCCTGCGCCCGATGCCACACGCTTCCACGCCGGCACGATGCGCTCGCTCACGTCGGCTGCGACCTACCTCGCCCAGGTGCAGCAGGTGCTCGACTACATCGCCGCCGGCGACATCTTCCAGGCCAACCTGTCGCACCGGCTCGAAGGCACGTTCGAGGGCGATGCGTTTGCGCTCTACCGCGCGCTGACGGCGCACAACCCGGCGCCGTTTTCCGCCTACCTCCCGGGTGACGGGTTTGCGATCGCGAGCGTGTCGCCCGAACGCTTTTTGAAACTCGAAGCGGGTCAAGTCACCGCACGCCCGATCAAGGGCACGCTGCCGCGTGACGCCGACCTTTCGCGTGATGCACAACAACGCGAGGCCTTGCAGGCGAGCGTGAAAGACCGTGCCGAAAACCTGATGATCGTCGACCTGATGCGCAACGACCTGGGCCGTGTGGCGCAGGTGGGCAGCGTGAAAGTCGACGCGCTCTTCGAGGCCGAGGCCCACCCGAGCGTGTGGCAACTGGTGTCGACCATCCGCGCGCGTTTGCGTGACGATGCAACGCTGGCCGACCTGCTGCGCGCCTGCTGGCCACCGGGCTCGATGACGGGCGCACCCAAGGTGCGGGCGATGGAGATCATCGAATCATTGGAGCCGGTGCGGCGTGGGCCGTATGCGGGGGCGATTGGGTATTTCGATGCGGCGGGTGACATGGATTTGTCGGTGGTGATCCGCACCGCCATCGTTCACGGCGAGCGGGTGATGGTGCAGCTCGGTGGCGCGGTGGTGGCCGACTCGGTGCCAGCGCACGAACTCGCGGAAACCGAAGCCAAGGGCCGCTTGTTGCTGAAGGCCATGAGCAGCTGACCATGGCCACGCTCACCGCCGCCCACAGCCGCCGCCTGCGCGAGATCTGGCGCTCGGCCGGCTGGCCTTGCCAGGACTTGATCGAGGTCGAGCTGCTGGCCGCCGGCTTGGTGGAGCGGGTGCGCCACCCCAGCGGGCACGAAACGCTGCGTGTCACCGACGCTGGCGTGACCCACCTGGCCGAAACCCTGCAACGCAACCGCGCGCGCCGTGACGCGCACGAAGACCTGGTCGACCGGGTGGCACGCGAGATGACACGCGCCGGCCGCATCGCCTGGCGCGGCTTGAGCCTGCGCGCCAAGGTCGACGAGGCCTGGGCGATGGCCATGCCCGATGTGTTTTCCATTCGCCACACCACCGTCGAGGCTTACCTCGAGCCCATCGTGCACGAGGTCAAGGTGCACCGCAGCGACCTGCTCTCCGACCTGCGGCGCGAGGCCAAGCGAGCCGCTTACCTGCGCTTGAGCAGCGAGTGCTGGTACGTGATCGCCCACGGCATTGCGCAGGCCGACGAGATCCCGCGCGAGTTCGGTGTGATGGCGGCGCAGGGCGCGCAGCTCGAGGTGCTGCGGCCCGCACCCAAGCGGGCGATGCAGATGTCGCTGCCGCTGTGGATGGCTCTGGCGCGCGCCACCCCGGTCGAAGGCTGGCGCAGCGAAGAGGTGCAGGCGTGGCTGGGCGAGGGGCCGCAAGACAGCTGATCAATCGCAGCCGCTGGCCGCACCCGGGTCGATGGGCTGGCGGTCGACCAGCGTGATGCCGGCATCACGAAAGCTGCCCTGCACCCGCAACGACGAGTTCAAGGCGAGCAACGCGCGCTGGTGTGCTTGCGGCGTGAGCAACAGCGACCAGCTTTCTTCGCGCAGCTGCACCTGGCCCAGGCCGTCGACGCGCGTTCGTTCGGTGTCGAGCACGAGCTGGCGCACGCGGCCGCTGCCGTCGGCAAAGTCGACCTTCAGCGCCCCGCAGCGAATGGGCACCGCCTTGTCGCTGGAAAAGTACGAACGCACCAGCTTGCCGACATTCAGGGCCAGCTTGGCGTCGAGGCCGGGGCTCAGGCTGCCGCTGGGCAAGGCCAGGCCGAGCCGGCCGCTGGCACTGCCCAGCCAGGCCGCCACCGAGGGCCCGTGGCCGCTGAGCTTCAGCTGGCCGCTCACCGGCCCTTCGATGCGGACCGGCGCCGGCAGCATCTTTTCGAGCCGCAGGTTTTTGGCCTGCAGCTCGATGCGCGCCTTGGGCGACGCGGCCTGGCTGTCGAGCACGAACTGCCCGCTCAGCCGGCCGCCTGCGAGCTGGGTGTCTTGCAGGGCGACCTGTAGTTGCCCTTGGTCGAGGGTGGCGCGCAGTTGCAGGCCGGTCAGCGCGGGCATGCGGGGCGCTTGCAGCGAGTCGATCTTCCACGCCAGCGTGGCGTCGATGAGCTTCAGCGGCGCCAGCGGCAAGGCGGCGGGAGGCAGCACACGCGCCGTGGCAGCGGCGGGCGCGCCGGGGCGCAGGAGGTCGGCGACG
>JACMKJ010000214.1 GCA_014380155.1 Rhizobacter sp.
CCAGACCTCGGCCGACATTTCTTCTTCCTCATTGCGCGGCTCGGGCACCTTGCGAAAGTGGCAGTCGGTGAGGTACTCGATCTCGTCGTAGTCGTAGAACACGACCTTGCCGTTGCGTGTGACGCCGAAGTTCTTCCACAGCATATCGCCGGGGAAGATGTTGGCCGCCACCAGGTCCTTGATGGCGTTGCCGTATTCGATGACAGCGTGCTCGATCTGCTGGCGGTTGGCCTCTTGCAGGTAGATGTTGAGCGGGATCATGCGCCGCTCGATGTAGACGTGGCGTATCACCAGCTCGCTGCCATCGTCTTCGAGCAGGCTGGGGCAAAACTCCTTCAGCTCGGCAATCAGCTCTTCTTCAAAGCGCACGCGCGGAAACGCCACGTTGCTGTACTCCAGCGTGTCGGCCATGCGGCCCACGCGGTCGTGGGTCTTCACCAGCAGGTACTTGCTCTTGATGATCTCGCGCGTGGTGTCCTTTTGCGGCGGATAGAAGTCCTTGATCACCTTGAACACAAACGGGAACGAGGGCAGGTCGAACACCAGCATCACCATGCCCTTGATGCCGGGCGCGATGCGGAATTTGTCTGACGAGTGGCGCAGGTGGGCGAGAAAGTCGCGGTAGAAAAGGTTCTTGCCCTGCTTTTGCAAACCCAGCGCGTTGTAGATCTCCGAGCGGGGCTTCCTCGGCATCAGCGAGCGCAAGAACTGCACATAGGCCGACGGGATCTCCATGTCGACCAGGAAGTAGGCGCGCGCAAAGCTGAACAGCATCTGCAGCTCGTCTTCACCGAACAGCACGGTGTCGATCACCAGCAGGTGCGAGACAGGTGAGTGCAGCACGGGCAGCGCAAACGGCGTCTCCTTGAAGCCGTTGATGATCTTGCCCACCATGTAGGCGCCCTTGTTGCGAAAGAAGAGCGAGCTCAGCACCTGGATCTGGAAGTTGGCGCGCGGGCGAAAGTCTCCCAGCTCACGGGCCACGGCGTTGAGCACGTGGTCGACATCGCGGCCGAGGTCTTCGAAGTCGCGTTTCAGCTGGAAGTTGCTGACCAGGCGCAGCCAGCTGTCGCGCAGCGTCTCCTTGGTGGGGTAGTAGGCGCGGTAGGTCGGCTGCGAAGCGGGTTCTTCGTTTTCGATGTATTCGGTGGAGACCGCGGGCCGCAAGAAGATGAAGTCGTTGTGGAAATAGCTGCGGTGCAGGATCTTGGTGGTGACCGAGTTGAAGAAGGTCTCGGCCAGCTCCGGCTGATGGTGGTTGGTCAAGAGGCCGATGTAGTGCAGCTTGACCTGCTGCCACACGTTCATCGACAGGCTGCTGGCCTTGAACTCGGTCTGCAGGCGTTCGGCCGCTTCATCGACCCGCTTGTCATAGAACTCGATGCGCTCGCGCTGGGCGCGCTGCTGGCCGTGCCAGTCGGCGGCTTCGTAGCGCTTCTTGGCCTGGGCGCTGGCCTCGCGAAACAGCGTGTAGTGGCGGTCAAAGCCGTCGAGCATTGCGTTGGCGATGTCGAAGGCGCGCAGGTCGTTCAGCTCCTGCGGGAAGACGGCCATGCGCATCAGTCGACCTCGCTCGGCACCAGATCGGGCGTGTAGCGCACACGGATCAGGTTGATGGCGTCTTCATAGGCCGTCATCGTGTCTTCGGCGCTGGCCACCGTCATGCGCAGATCTTGCAGCTGGCCGTTGTGCAGGCCGTAGACCCAGCCGTGCACCACCAGCTCCTGTTTGCGCTGCCAGGCGTCTTGCACGATGGTCGTCTGGCAGGCGTTCAGCGCCTGTTCCACCACGTTGAGCTCGCACAGCGCGTTCACACGCTGCTCTTCGTCGACCATCTCGAGCCAGGCCTGGTGGCGGTTGCGCACGTCTTGCACGTGGCGGATCCAGTTGTCGGCCAGGCCGATGCGGGTGTCGTGCAAGGCCGCCGCCACACCACCGCAGCCCGAGTGGCCAACGATGATGATGTGCTTCACCTTGAGCATGTCGGTGGCGTACTGGATCACCGACAGGCAGTTGAGGTCGGAGTGCACCACCACGTTGGCCACGTTTCGGTGCACGAACAGCTCGCCGGGCAGCAGGCCCACCAGGTCGTTGGCGGGCACCCGGCTGTCGGCACAGCCGATCCACAGGTATTGCGGCGCCTGCTGCTTGAGCAGGCCAGTGAAGAATCCGGGGCTGCGGGTTTCGGTGTCACGCGCCCAGCGCAGGTTGTTTTCGAAGAGCTCTTTGAGTTCGGTGGTCATGGGTCAGGCGCAGGCTGGCGGGGGGATGGCGCCAGTGTATCGGCCCCCCCTCCTGCCCCTCGTCGCCAGACGCGTCAGCTACTGGATGATCTTGCCGTCGGCGCCGAACATCGCAAAGTCGACGTAGCGCGAGCCGGTGCGGTCTTTTGCCGTGAAGTCGAGCACGTAGCCACCCACGTCGACCGACTTGGCCGCGTCGATGGCGTTGCTGACCCCGGCGGCGCTGAAGCTCTTGGTGTCTTCGAGCACCTTCACCAGCGCCTTGGCCGCGATGTAGCCTTCGATCGAGCGGGCCGAGAGGTTGCGGTCGGTCGACGCCTGGCGCAGCTGCAGGTATTCACGCACCACCGCGCGGTTGGTCTGGTGTGCCAATGGCAACACCACCGAGAAGGCATAACCGCGCGAGCGCAGCGGCCCCAGGGCCTTGAGCAGCGCGTCGGTGTCGATGATGGACATGCCATACAGCGTGGCCGTACCGCCGGCGTCGCGGTACTGTTTGACAAACTCGATGCCCGCCGCCGTGGTGGCCCCCAGGAACACGACCTGGACCTTGGACGCAATCATCTCGGCCACCGATTTTTCAACCGCCGTGGTGTTGCGCTCGTAAGCGGAGCGCACCTCCAGCCGGATGCCCGACTGCTTTGCGGCCGCCTCGGCACCCGTGAGCACATCACGCCCCAGGCCGTCGTTCTGATAGACCAGACCGGCCGTCGTCACACCCAGTCCCGCGAGCTGGCCGAACAGGCGGCCCACCTCGTCGTGGTAACTCGCCTTGACCACGTGCATGCCCTCGGCCTGCGCCACGCTGGCGGCGCCCGACACGGCACCGAGCATCGAGACACGCTGGCGCACCAGCACGCCATCTTTGGCGAGCGCTTCGAGGTTGGCGGTACCCACGGTGCCGATCATCGCCACGGGGGCTTCGGACGCGATCAGCTCCTTGGTCAGGCGCACGGTGTCTTCGGGCTTCTGGGCGTCGTCTCGTGTCACCAGCTTGAGCGGGCGGCCACGCACGCCCCCACGGGCGTTGACGCTGTCGAAATAGAGCTTGGCACCGGCACTGACAGCCAGGCCCGTGACTGCCTGCGGGCCGCTGAACGGCGCCACCTGGCCGACCACGATGGGCTCGCCGGCTGCCGTGGCAAGGCCCTGGAGGCTGAGCAAAACGCTCAAGGCGAACATGCGGCGGCTCGACTGCCAGCCGCCAAGGCGGGTGTGCAAGATGGAAGACATTTGGATTTCCCGAAGAATCGTGCGCGCGGCACGGACGAGAAATTGTCGAAGCAAGGTTTAGGGTTATCCCTAAGTAGTTCCCGCAGCCGGCCTCGCGGACCGTGGAAAGCCGCACAGATTCGGCCCGGAATTTTGGCTGCCCGCCTGCAGTGCGGAATGACCGCCCACAGAGCTCACATCGTCTCGGCGAACAACTCGCGGCCGATCAGCATGCGGCGGATCTCGCTGGTGCCGGCGCCGATCTCATACAGCTTGGCGTCGCGCCACAGGCGGCCCAGCGGGTAGTCGTTGATGTAGCCGTTGCCACCGAAGATCTGGATGCCTTCGCCGGCCATCCAGGTGGCCTTTTCAGCGCACCACAAGATGA
>JACMKJ010000215.1 GCA_014380155.1 Rhizobacter sp.
GCAAGGCCTGGCCTGCGATCACCTGCAGGTCGAGGGCGATGGCCGCCATTTCTTCGCCACCATCGTGTCGGCCGAGTTCGAAGGCAAGAGCCGCGTGGTGCGCCACCAGCGGGTTTACCAGGCGCTGGGCGATAGAATGCGTGAGCAAATCCACGCCCTGTCCATGAAGACGCTGACCCCGGCCGAGTGGGCTGCAAGCCCCGCTCCTGCCTCCACCCACCACCACTGAAACCCGCCGCAGTGTTCACTGCGGCTGGCGGGCCTGCGCCAGCGGGTTCGGTTAGCCGAGGTGGTCATCGGGGCAGCCAAGAAAGTCTTAGCTCATGGACAAACTTCTGATTCGCGGCGGCCGCAGGCTCCAGGGCGAAGTCACCATCTCCGGCGCCAAGAATGCCGCGCTGCCCGAACTCTGCGCGGCCCTGCTGACGGCCGAGCCGGTGACGCTCACCAACGTGCCGCGCCTGCAAGATGTGAACACCACGCTCAAGCTCCTGCGCATGCTGGGCGTGGCCGCCGAGCGAAGCGAAGCCGAACCCGACACCGTTTCGATCAACGCGGCCAACGTGAGCTCGCGTGAAGCGACTTATGACCTGGTGAAAACCATGCGGGCGTCCATCCTGGTGCTCGGCCCGCTGCTGGCGCGTTTTGGCGACGCCAAGGTGTCGCTGCCTGGTGGCTGTGCCATCGGTTCGCGCCCGGTCGACCAGCACATCAAGGGCATGCAGGCGATGGGGGCCGAGATCACGGTGGAGCATGGCTACATCCATGCCCGCGCCAAGCGTCTGAAGGGGGCTCGCATCACCACCGACATGGTCACGGTGACCGGCACCGAAAACCTGCTGATGGCCGCCACGCTCGCCGAGGGTGAGACGGTGCTGGAAAACGCCGCGCAAGAGCCCGAGATTCCCGACTTGGCCAACATGCTCATCGGCATGGGCGCCAGGATCGAAGGCCATGGCACCAGCAAGATCCGCATCCAGGGTGTGGAGCGGCTCAACGGTGTGAACCACCGCATCGTGCCAGACCGCATCGAGGCGGGCACCTTTCTCTGTGCCGTGGCCGCTGCCGGTGGCGACGTGGTGCTGCGCCGCGCGCGCGCCGACCACCTCGACGCGGTGATCGACAAGCTGCGCGATGCCGGCGTGAGCATCGAAGCGGGCGCCGACTGGATTCGGGTGAAGAACGACAAGCGCTTGAAGGCGGTTGGCTTTCGCACCAGCGAGTACCCAGCCTTCCCAACCGACATGCAAGCGCAGTTCATGGCGCTCGACTGCATCGCGCTGGGCACGGCCAAGGTCACCGAGACCATTTTCGAGAACCGCTTCATGCACGTGAACGAGCTCGTGCGCCTGGGCGCCAAGATCGAGGTCGATGGCCACACGGCGGTGGTGCATGGTGTCGATCAGTTGTCGGGTGCGACCGTGATGGCCACCGACCTGCGTGCCTCGGCCAGCCTGGTGATTGCGGGCCTCGTGGCGGATGGCGAAACCGTCGTCGAACGCATCTACCACCTCGACCGCGGTTACGACCAGATGGAAACCAAGCTGCGCTCTATCGGCGCCGACATCGAGCGAATCAAATGATCACACTGGCACTGTCCAAAGGGCGCATCTTTGAAGAAACCTTGCCGCTGCTGAAAGCCGCTGGCATCGAGGTGCTCGAAGACCCTGAAAAATCACGCAAGCTGATCATCGGCACCACCCGCCCCGACGTGCGCGTGGTGCTGGTGCGTGCCACCGACGTGCCGACCTACGTGCAATACGGCGGTGCCGACCTCGGCGTGGCCGGCAAGGACGTGCTGCTCGAGCACGGCGGTCAGGGTCTGTACCAGCCGCTCGACCTGCGCATAGCCAAGTGCCGCATGAGCGTGGCCGTGCGCGACGACTTCGACTACGACAAAGCGGTCAAGCAGGGCTCGCGCCTGCGTGTAGCCACCAAGTACACCAGCTGCGCGCGCGATCACTTCGCCGACAAGGGTGTGCACGTCGACGTGATCAAGCTCTACGGCTCGATGGAACTGGCGCCATTGACCGGCCTGGCCGACGCCATCGTCGACCTGGTGTCGACCGGCAGCACGCTCAAGGCCAACCACCTGGTCGAGGTCGAGCACATCATGCAGATCTCGGCCCGCCTGGTGGTGAACCAGGCGGCGCTGAAAGTGAAGCGCGAATCCATCCGCCAGATCATCGACGCGTTTGCGTCGGCCATCCCTGCCGAGTGACACCACGAGTGATGCCATGACCGTCAACATCCGCCAACTCTCGACCGCCGCTGCCGATTTCGATACCGAGTTCCAGCGCTTGCAGCACTGGTCGGCCGAAACCGACCATGCGATCGAGGAGCGGGTGGCGGGCATCCTGGACGATGTGCGGGTGCGTGGTGACGCGGCGGTGCTGGCGTATACCGAACGATTTGACGGCCTGAAGGCCGATTCGGTTGCCGCACTGGAGATCACGCGCGCTGAACTGCAGGCCGCTGTCGCAGTCATCACACTAAAGCAGCGCCACGCCCTGGAAGCTGCTGCCGAACGGGTGCGTGACTACCACCAGCGCCAGCTCGAAGCCTGTGGCCGCTCATGGAGCTACCGCGATGCCGATGGCACGCTGCTCGGCCAGAAGGTCACGCCGATTGACCGCGTAGGCATCTATGTGCCGGGCGGCAAGGCGGCCTACCCATCGAGCGTGCTGATGAACGCGGTGCCGGCCAAGGTGGCCGGTGTGGGAGAAATCATCATGGTCGTGCCGACTCCCAAGGGTGAGCGCAATGCCATGGTGTTGGCCGCTGCAGCCATCGCCGGTGTCGACCGTGCCTTCACGATCGGTGGTGCGCAGGCTGTTGCCGCGCTGGCCTACGGCACCGCCACCGTGCCTGCCGTCGACAAGATCACCGGCCCCGGCAACGCCTATGTGGCCAGCGCCAAGCGGCGTGTGTTCGGCAAGGTCGGCATCGACATGATCGCGGGCCCGAGCGAAATTTTGGTGCTGGCCGATGGCAGCACACCGGCTGACTGGGTGGCGATGGACCTCTTCAGCCAGGCCGAACACGACGAGCTGGCACAAAGCATCCTGCTGTGCCCTGATGCGGCCTACATCGCACAAGTCAAAGAAGCGATCGACCGTTTGATCGACGGCATGCCGCGCCGCGACGTGATCCGCGCGTCGCTCGAAGGCCGTGGTGCGCTGATCCACACGCGCAGCATGGAAGAGGCCTGCACCCTCAGCAACCGCATTGCGCCCGAGCACCTGGAAGTGAGTTCCAAAGACCCGCACCGCTGGGAGCCGTTGCTGAAGCACGCCGGCGCGATCTTCCTCGGCGCCTTCACCAGCGAAAGCCTGGGTGACTACTGCGCCGGGCCGAACCATGTGTTGCCCACCTCCGGCACCTGCCGCTTCTCGTCGCCGCTCGGTGTGTACGACTTTCAAAAGCGCAGCAGCTTGATCGAGGTGAGCGAAGTTGGCGCACAGAAGCTGGGTGTGATCGCCGCCGAGCTGGCCTATGGCGAGGGCCTGCAGGCCCACGCGCAAGCGGCTGAAATGCGGCTCAAGCGGTAACCCACCATGCCACGCACCGCACTGGACGTCATTCAACGCTTCATCCGGCAGGATGTTCAGTCCATGCACGGCTACGCCATCCAGCCGAGCGCGGGCATGGTCAAGCTCGACGCGATGGAGAACCCGTTCACCTTGCCCGAGGCGCTGCGCCATGAGCTGGGCCAGCGGCTGGGCGAGGTGGCCATCAACCGCTACCCCGGCGCGCGCATCGACGAGCTGCGCGGCGCGCTGGCCCGCCATGTGGGCTTGCCTGAAGGCTACGAGCTGATCCTCGGCAACGGCTCCGACGAGATCATCACGCTGCTCACCATGGCCTGCGACACCCCCGGTGCCACCGTGCTGGCGCCGGTGCCGGGCTTCGTGATGTACGACGTGTCGGCCCGCCTGCAAGGCCTGCAGTTCATCGGCGTGCCGCTCACGGCTGATTTCGAATTGGACGAAGTTGCGATGCTGGCCGCGGTGAACCAGCACCAGCCGGCCATCGTCTACATCGCCTACCCCAACAATCCGACGGCCAATCTGTTCGACGATGCGGTGATCGAGAAAATCATTCAGGCTGCGCCGGGCCTGGTGGTGATCGACGAGGCCTACCAGCCCTTTGCCTCGCGCAGCTACCTCGACCGGTTGGTTGACCCCACAAGTCGCCATGAGCACGTGCTGATCATGCGCACCCTCAGCAAATTCGGCCTGGCCGGTGTGCGCCTGGGTTACCTGCTGGGGCCGAAGGCCTTGGTCGACCAGATCGACAAGGTGCGCCCGCCTTACAACGTCAGCGTGCTCAACGCCGAGGCGGCGCTGTTCGCGCTGGAGCACCACGACGAATTCGCCCACCAGGCCAGCGTGTTGCGCAGCGAGCGCAAGCGCCTCACCGAGGCGCTGGCAGCCATGCCCGGTGTGACGCCCTATCCGAGCGAAGCCAACATGGTGCTCACCCGCGTGCCGGATGCTGCGGTGCTGTTCGACGCCCTCAAGCGGCACAACGTGCTGGTGAAGAACGTCTCCAAACTGCACCCCTTGCTGGCAAACTGCCTGCGTCTCACCGTGGGCACTCCCGAAGAGAACGATTTGATGATCGACGCATTGAAAGTGAGCTTGTCATGACCGACCGCAAGGCCGACGTCACCCGCAACACCAACGAAACGCAGATCCGCGTGGCCATCAACCTCGATGGCACGGGCGTGGCCAAGCTGGCCACCGGCATCGGCTTTTTCGATCACATGATCGACCAGATCGCCCGCCACGGCCTGATCGACATCGAGATCGACGCCAAGGGCGACCTGCACATCGACGGCCACCACACCGTCGAAGACGTCGGCATCACCCTCGGCCAAGCCATGGCGCAGGCGGTGGGCGACAAGAAGGGCTTGCGCCGCTACGGCCACGCTTATGTGCCGCTCGACGAAGCGCTGTCGCGCGTGGTGATCGACTTTTCGGGCCGGCCCGGCCTGCACATGCGCGTCGACTTCAAGAGCGGCATGATCGGCGCGCTCGACACTCAGCTCGTCTACGAGTTCTTCCAGGGGTTCAGCAACCACGCCGGCGTGACGCTGCACATCGACAACCTGCACGGCGACAACGCCCACCACCAGTGCGAAACCATCTTCAAGGCCTTTGCGCGGGCGCTGCGCATGGCGCTGGAGATTGATCCACGTGCAGTCAACGTGATTCCTTCGACCAAAGGCAGCCTCTGATGAAGCCCCCACGTCGCTTCGCTCCTGCCCCCCGAGGGGGCGCGGACTCCCTTGGGGCGGCCCGGCGGGAGTCCTGACATGGCCAAGACCGTCGCCGTCGTCGACTACGGCAGTGGCAACCTGCGTTCCGTTTCGCAGGCGGTGATGCATGTGGCGCGGGGTAGCGGCTTCGAGGTGCTCGTTACCTCCAGGCCCGACGAGGTTTACGCC
>JACMKJ010000015.1 GCA_014380155.1 Rhizobacter sp.
CCAGCACGGCCGCAAAGCGTGTGGCGGCTTGTGGCCAGGTCGGCAGCTGTTCAGCGGCCGCGCGTGCGACCGCGGCGAACCGTGCGCGTTCGACAGGCTGCCCGATCAACACGGCCAGCGCCTCACGCAAGGCCGACACATCACCCGGCGGCACATGCAAGCCGGCCGTGCGTGGCAGCGTCTGCGCGAGCGCGCCGCCGGTCGTGCACACCACGGGCAGACCGTGCGCCAGCGATTCGGTGACGACCATGCCGTAACCCTCGTGGAAGGACGGCAGCACGAACAGATCGGCTGCCGCGTAGTGGGCGCTCAACGAGGCTTCGTCCAGCTC
The DNA here is from genome assembly GCA_014380155.1 of Rhizobacter sp. GTDB lineage: Bacteria > Pseudomonadota > Gammaproteobacteria > Burkholderiales > Burkholderiaceae_C > Rhizobacter. The sequence continues at coordinate 332 of JACMKJ010000015.1, forward strand.
GCCATGCCAGTGCACACGGTCGCCGAGCCCGAGTTCGAAGGTGACGCGGCGCAGGTGATCGCTGGTGGACGGATCGCGTTGGGCGCTGCCCACGCAGTGCAGCGCCCAGTCGAGCGCTGGCAGGCCTGCGAGCGCTTGCAAGAGCACGGCGTGCCCCTTGCGCGAGGTCAGCGTGGCGACACAGAGCAGGCGAACCGTGCCGTTCGTCGAAGCGCGGTTCGCCTGCACACGATCCGTCCCCGGTTCGACGACGCGGATGCGTTCCGAGGGCACGCCCATCGGTGCGAGGTCGCGTGCGGTGGCCTCGCTGGTCACGATCACGCGGCTCGCCGCCTGCAGCGCTTCGCATTCGCTCGCGCGCAGCGCCTCGCGGGCCGGGTCGGCCAGGCCGGTTTCGATGTGCAGCGGGTGGTGCACCAAGGCCACCCAGCGCAGGCGTTTTGCATGACGTTGCGCCAGCTCGGGCATCGCGCCGAAGGCCAGGCCATCGGCCACCACCAGGGCGCCATCGGGCAGCGCGTCGATCTGCGATTGTGCTTGCGCGAGCGTGGCGGCGTCAGGCCAGGGGAAGCTGTCGCCCAGTGTGCAGAGATCCACCTGCCACTCGCTCTCTCGCAAGGCCAGGGCGATGCGCCGGTCGTAGCGGTAGCCGCCGGTCGGCGTGTGCCAGTCGCCGGGGATCACGAAGTGGCAGCCGCGTCGCATTTCAGCCGCCTGCCGGCAGCGCGCCCTCGTACGACGCCCAAGCCACATGCGACTCATTGAGCGTCACCTTCATCTGCGACAGGCCCGAGGCATGCGGCCCCAGCTCGCCGGCCGCGATGCGCGCAGCGATGCGGTCGAAGATCACCCGCGCGAGGAATTCGGTCGTGGTGTTCTGGCCGCTGAAGGCCGGCTCGTCGTCGAGGTTGCGAAAGTTCATCTCGGCCAGCACGGTCTTGAGCACCTCGGTCGCCAGGCCGATGTCGACCACCACACCGTCGGCGTCGAGCGAAGCGCGGCGCAGCTCCAGGTCGACCACGTAGGTCGCACCATGCATTCGCTGCGCCGGGCCGAACACCGCACCGCGAAAGCTGTGGGCGATCATGAAGTGGTCTCGCACGTTGACGGCGTACATCGGGTCTCCTGGAAAGATGTGTTCAGTAGTCGATGCGCTGGCACAGCGTGTCGGGCGAACCACCCGCCAAACGCGCCAGCACTTCGGGCAATTGTTCGAAAGGCGCGATGTCGGTGATCAACCCGTCGAGCACCGGCTCGGTGAGCAGCGACAAGGCGAGCGCGAGGCGCCGCTTGTAGTCCCACCGGGCGCGCTGCGCGGTGGCGACCTGTCCGACCTGCGAGCTCTTGAGCGTGAGGCGGCGCGAATGAAAGGCTTCGCCCAGCGGCACGCTCACCGCGCGGTCCCCGTACCAGCTGAGTTCGAGCACCGTCGCTTCGAAGCCGGCCCGTTGCAGCGCCGTGGCCAGGCCTGCCGGCTGGCCGCTGGTGTGGATCACCAGGTCGGCGTCGGGCGTGGCCTCGTCGGGTGACACAAAACGTGCGCCCAGCCGGGTGGCGATGTCGGCGCGCGAAGGCTGCACGTCGACCACCTCCACCCGGCAGCCGGGCAGCCGAGCGGCGAGCCAGGCCACCAGCA
>JACMKJ010000216.1 GCA_014380155.1 Rhizobacter sp.
CCCAGGCACCGGCCGCAGGGCGGGCGGTGGCGGCATGGCAGGAGCGCTTCACCGTCTTGTCGGCCGGCCTGCCGCCGATGGCGCCTCGCCCCCAGGTGTGGCAAGGTCTGGAGCAGCGCCTCTTTGCCGTGCCGAAAAAGCGCGAAGGCTGGTGGCGTGCGCTGGGTGGCGTGTTGGCCGGCGTGCTGCTGTGTACCGTGCTGCTGCGCATGCAACCGGGCTTGATCGGCATGGAACCGCAGCTTGATTCATTGCCCGCGAGTTATGTGGGCCTGCTGACCGACGTGGAAGGCAAGCCCGCCGTGCTGGCCAGTTCGCGCCGGCACGGCAAACAACTCACCGTGAAGCTCTTGCGCCCGCTCACCGTGCCGGCGGGTCGGGTGGCGCAGCTGTGGGCCTTGCCGAGCGACGGCAGCGCGCCGTTCCCTGTCGGCGTGGCACCGGCCAGCGGCACCGCCACGCTGACCTTGAGCGACAGTTCGGAGAAGCTGTTCTCCAAGGTGTCGCGCCTGGCCGTGAGCCTGGAAGCCGCGGCCGCCCAGGCAGGCGACCAACCCAGCTCGCCTTTTATCTTGAGCGGCCATTGCGTCAAGCTTTGGTAGGCGGTAAAAATTATTTGCGGCGGGCTGCGTCCGTTGCCCCAGTTCACTCCGTAAGTCCATTCAAGACGCCCATGTCGGGGTCTGCTTTCAATCAAGAGGACAACACACCATGATGAACCGCGCCCTGATCACCGGCCTGCTGGCCCTGTCTCTGAATGCCGCCTTCGCCGCCGACACATCGCCGGCCCCGAAGGACGCATTGGCTGGCGCTCGCGCGCAGATTGCCGCCAAGAACTGGGCCGCTGCCATCGACGAGTTGAAGCGCGTCAACGAGGTCACCAGCGCCGACTGGAACAACCTCATGGGGTACAGCCTGCGCAAGCAGAGCACGCCGGACCTCGCGGGCTCGGAGAAGTTCTACAACGAAGCGCTGCGCATCGACCCCCAGCACCGTGGCACGCTCGAATACTCGGGCGAGCTCTACCTGATGAAGGGCGACCTGGCCACCGCCGAGAAGCGCCTGGCCGCGCTTGACAAGGCCTGCACCCTGCCCTGTGCCGAGTACACCGCGCTGAAGCAGTCGATCGCGCGCTACAAGGCCAACGGCAACAAGAGCGCCTCCAGCGACTACTGAGCCACGCTCAGGCCGTGGCGACCCGCAGGCCCTGCCCTGCTTCGCTGCCGTAGAAGCCGAAGTCGAGCGCCGGTTGCACGCCGCTCATCAGCTCGGCCAGTGCACGGCCCGAGCCGGCGCCATGCGTCCAGCCCAGCGTGCCATGGCCTGCGTTGACCCACAGGTTGCCCAACTTGCTGCGGCCGATGTAGGGAATGTTGTTCGGCGTGCTCGGCCGCAGGCCGGCCCAGAAGTGCGGCTCGCTCGTGTCGGCCACGCCAGGGAACAGCTCTTCGTAGCGGCGCACCAGGGCCTGGCAGCGCACACGTGAGGTGCTGCTCTCCAGGCCGGTGTCGTAGCCGGCCATCTCGGCGGTGCCGGCCACACGGATGGTGTCGCCAAGGCGGCTTACGGCGATCTTGCGGGTGTCGTCGATCATGCTCACCACACTCGCGCGCTCGGGGTGCTTCAACTTGAAGGTGGCCGAGTAGCCCTTGGCCGGGTAGATGTTGAGGTAGATGCCCAGCGGGCGCAGCAGCGGCGCGGTGAAGCTGCCCATGGCGGCCACAAAGGCATCAGCTTTCAGCGTGCGGCGCTCCCCGCTGAGCTGGTCGCCCACACGCAGGCTTTGCACGCTGCCGCCGGCGGCATCGAAGCCGACGATGTCGTGTTCGTAGAGAAAGGTCGCTCCGCGCTGCTGGCACAGGCGCGCGAGTTTCTGCGTGAAGACACGTGCGTCACCCGACTCGTCGCTCGCAGTGAACGTGCCGCCGGCAATGTGCTCGCCAAAGCTGCGCAACGCGGGCTCGATCTTCAGCACCTCGTCGCGCGAGAGCACACGCCGGTCGACCCCATGGCGGCGCATCAAGGTCACACCAGCCGCCGCCGCATCGAAGTCTCTGGTGCTGGAAAAGAAATGCAGGATGCCGCGCTCCAGCCGGTCGTATTCGATGCCGGTCTGCGCGACCAGGCTTTTCAGCGACTCGTGGCTGTAACGACCCAGCGCCACCAGCTGCGTCACGTTGCGCTCGAAGGCCGCGTGGGTGCACTGGGTAAGAAAGCTCAGACCCCATCGCCACTGGTGCGGGTCGAGCTTGGGCCTGAACAGCAGCGGCGAGTCGTCACGCGCCAGCCACTTCAGCACCTTCAGCGGCGCACTCGGGTGGGCCCAGGGCTCGCAAAAGCTCACCGAGATCTGCGCCCCGTTGGCGAAGCTGGTTTCGAGCGCGGCGTCTTTCTGCCGGTCGACCACGGTGACCTCGTGCCCCTGCTCCAGCAGGTACCACGCGGTGCTCACGCCGATGATCCCGGCGCCCATCACGACAACTTTCATCACACACTCCCTTTGAACAACAACTGCGCAGCCACGGCAAACATCACCAGCGCCACGCCACCGTCAATGACCCGCCACGCACCCGGGTTGCGCAGCCAGCGCGAGGCAGCCATCGCGCCATAGCCGAGCGTCACGAACCACATCAATGAAGCAAGGCCCGCACCGAGGGCAAAGGCGATGCGCCCATCACCGCCGTGCTGGGCGCCCACGCCACCGAGCAAGACCACGGTGTCGAGGTACACGTGCGGGTTCAGGTAGGTGAGGGCCAAGGTGCTGGTCAATGTGGCCGCCAGCGTGTGGACGCGCGCGCCCGCTTGCACCAGGGCGCCTTCACCGCGCCAGGCGCGCTGCGCCGAGCGCAGGCCATAGACCAGCAGGAACGCGGCGCCGCCAAAGCGAAAGATCTGCAACAAGAGCGGTGACGACTGGATCAGCGCACCCAGGCCGAACACGCCCAGCGCGATCAACAGCCAGTCGGACAGGGTGCACAGCACCACCACCGGGCCCACATGCATGCGATTGAGGCCCTGGCGCAGCACCAGCGCGTTTTGTGCGCCGATGGCCACGATCAAGCCGGCGGTCATCAACCAACCTTGAAAAAATGCCGAGGCGAAGGGCGCAGCTGTCATCGGTGAATTGTCGGAACGCTCAGGACCGAAGTGAAGCATCATTCATATTTCTCGCTCTATATAAGGCACGCTAATGAAAGACCTGGACCCGGCCGCGCTCGATTGCCTGGCGGCTCTCGCCGACGATGGCAACTTCGAGCGGGCGGCACAGCGGCTGTCGATCACCCAGTCGGCCGTGTCGCAGCGCCTGCGCACCTTGGAGGCTCAGGTGGGGCAGCTGCTGGTGGTGCGCTCGCGCCCCTTGCGGCTGACCGAGCCCGGCAAGGTGCTGCTGCGTTTTGCCCGCCAGCTGCAGGCCATGCGAGCCGACGTGGCGCACGAGCTAGGCGTCGACCCGGCGGCGAACCAGCGCCTGCCGATCGCCGTCAACGCCGACAGCCTCGCCACCTGGGTGATGCCGGCGCTGGACGCGCTGGTGCACGAAGGCGTGTCATTGGAGCTGGTCGTCGACGACCAGGATTTCACCCACGACTGGCTGCGCCAGGGCGCTGTGCTCGGCTGCGTCAGCACGGTGAGCGAGGCACTGCGGGGCTGCCGGGTGGTGCCGCTGGGCTTGATGCGTTACACCGCGGTGGCCAGCCCCGGGTTCATCGCTGAAGTCATGCCGCAGGGGCTGACACGGGGCAACTTTGCACAGGTGCCGTTTCTGGTGTTCAACCGCAAGGACGACATGCAACCACAGTGGGTGTCGCGCGCCTTCGGGGTGCGCTCACCTCGTTTGCAGGAACGTTTTGTGCCTTCGTCCGAGGCCTATGTGAGGGCCGCGCTGATGGGCTGGGGCGTGGGGGTCGTGCCCGAGCTGCAGGTGCGTGGGCTGCTGGACAGCGGCGACCTGATCGCGCTGCGCCCGGAAGTCGGGCTCGAGGTGCGCTTGTTTTGGCACCAATGGCGGCTCGGGCCCGACGGCGCGGCGCCTTCTGCGCGCGTGGCTTTGCTCGACCGCATCGGCGACGCGCTCGTGACTGGGGCCGAGCAGGCGCTCGACTCAGCGCACTGAGCCGTCAGCGGGCGGGGCTCACCACAACGCCGCCGCCAAGCTGGGTGGCATCGGGCAAGCCCGCGTCTTCACCCGCCAGCAGAAAGGCGCTCAACAGCGCCGCCAGTACGGTTCCCCAGGTGAGTGCTCGCATCGACAAGCGGTTCACGGCATGCTCCTTCACAACTGCCAGACCATTCGGAGCCCACATAGTGATCGCACTGCACAAAAACAATTGCGAGCGTGCGCTAACACCATTCGCTGGGTAAGGGTAAACCGCCACTGCACCAAATGCGCCAGAAGCGCGGTTCATCTCCAAGCATTGCAAGCTGCGGGCCGACACCACACTGCCAGCCATGGTGTAGACGAGTGGAGGCTCGCAATGAACCTGATTCCTGGATTTGGCTGGCTGAGATCGGTGACCACGCGGCGCATGCCCGCCAACCCGACGCCTGACCCCGGCGACATGGGCACCGCCTTCGGGCTCGACGCCAGCATCGAGCCGATCGCTGAACTTCGCCCGGAACGCGCACCCGTGTGCGAAGCCCGCACACCCTGGAGCCAGCGCCTGGTGCGCCGACCGCAGCGCTGAGGCGCTGACCCGCACGCCGTGAGGCGATGCGGGCAGCGTCATCAGCGGGGTATCACTTGGGCATCAGCACCGTGTCGATCACGTGGATGACGCCGTTGTCGGCCACCACATCGGCAGCGACCACCTTGGCGTTGTCGACCATCACCCCACCGGTGGTGGACAGGGTCAGCTCAGAGCCCTGAACGGTCTTGGCCTTGCCGGCCTTCACGTCCTTGGCCATCACCTTGCCGGCGACCACGTGGTACGTCAGCACCGCGGTCAGCTTGGCCTTGTCTTTCAGCAAGGCGTCAAGCTGATCCTTCGGGATCTTGGCAAACGCGGCGTCGGTCGGCGCGAACACGGTGAACGGGCCCGGGCCCTTGAGCGTGTCGATCAGGCCAGCGGCCTGCAGGGCAGTGGCCAAGGTCTTGAAGTTGCCGGCCGCGACGGCGGTGTCAACGATGTCCTTGGCTTGGGCGGAGAAGGCGGCCAACGAGAGGGCGGCAACAGCAAATGCTTTTTTCATGGAATAACTCCTGGGTGGTTGAGGGATGGATCGAACGGGGAAAGGAATCAGGGCGCCGGCAAGATCACGCGGTCGACCACGTGGATCACGCCATTGCTCGTGAGCACGTCGGTGGCGACGATGTTGGCGGTGCGCCCGCGTTGGTCGGTGATGACCAGCGAGGCGTTGACGGTGAAGGTGTCGCCCTGCACCGTGGTGATGGGCGTGCCCACCGGCACATTGGCCGCGAGCACCCGACCCGGCACCACGTGGTAGGTCAGCACCTCGGTCAGCAGGGCGGTGTTGGCCAGCAGCGCGGCTTTGGTGACGCCGAGTTCGGCCAGCAAGGCGGCAAAGGCGGCGTCGGTCGGCGCGAACACGGTGAACGGGCCAGCACCTTGCAAGGTGGGCACGAGGTTGGCGGCGACCACGGCTTCGACGAGCACAGTGAAGTCAGCCGAGGCCTGCGCGGTCTGCACGATGTCCTGGTTGGCGGGCAGCAGCACCTTGTCGATCACGTGGATCACGCCGTTGCTGGCGGCCACGTCGGTCTGGGTGATGTTGGCTTCGCGGTTGCGGCCGTCGGTGATGACCAGCGCACCACCTGACGCGGCGTCGATCTTGAAGATGCTGCCTTCGACGGTGGTGATGGCCTGGCCGGCCGGCACCGCTGACGCGGGCACCCGGGCCGGGAGCACGTGGTAGGTCAGCACCTGCGTCAGCAAGGCCCGGTTGGCCAGCAACTCTGCCTTGGTCACACCGAGCTCGGTGAGCAAAGAGCAAATGCGGCGTCAGTGGGCGCGAACACCGTGTAGGGCCCAGGGCCCGACAGGGTGGTCGCCAGGTCGGCAGCTACCACCGCCTCGACCAGGATGCTCAGGTTGGAATTGGCCTGGGCCACCTGAACGATGTTTCGTTGGGCAGGCGTGACGGGTGCGGGGTCGTCATCACCGCCGCCGCAAGCCGCCAGAAAAGTGACGGTGCACACCGCCGCCATGGTCTTGAACCACCGAATCGTCATGTCCAAACTCCTATGAAGTGAGCGCCATGCGCTGTTGATGGGAAAAAGGGAGCGCCGGATGTGTCTTCAACTCAGCGCCGGGCGGAATGTGAACTGATGAGTTCACTATGTCAACCGTGTGGTATTTCTCTAAACCATATGGTTTGTTTATGACTTAGTCGTCCTTTTTTAGTTCCGTGTGACTAAAATGCTTGCCATGGCAAAGGTTTCGTTCAAAGAGCAAGTGCTGCGCGCCCGGGAGGACGCGATCGTCGTGTCGGTCAACCGTTTCCTCGCGGAAAAGGGCTTCGACGTGATGACGGTCGACGAGGTGGCGGCTGACGTGGGCATCGCCAAGGCGAGCCTGTACAAACACTTCAGTTCCAAGGAAGAGCTGGCCGGCGCGGCCATGATCCGGGTGCTGGAGCGCACGCTGGCCTTCATGGCCAGCCTGCCGGTGGGCGCCAAGGCGGTCGATCAACTCAAGGCGGTGGCCCGTTGGACCATGCAGGTGCAGCTGGCCGGCGAGATGCCGTCATTGCCGGCCCAAAACTCCACGCTGCGCGCTTCGTTGATGGCCAACAAGCCTTACCTCGACCGGCTGATGGAAGTGAGCGACAAGCTCGGTGCCTGGATCGACGCCGCCCAGATGGCCGGCGACCTGAACCCGCGTCTTGCGCCCGAGGTGGCGCTCTACACCTTGTTCGCCCGCGCCTGCGACCCGGTGCTCGGCCTGTTGAAGGCGAGCGGCCAGCACAGCGACGAGCAGATCATCGAGATGCTGCTAAGCACCTGTTTCGACGGGTTGTCGGGTCAGACTTCGGCTGTGAACAGACCGTCGTAACCGTCGGCCTCGCCTTTGCGGGCGTGGCCGCGCGCGTTGCAGACCACGCGCGTGGTGCCGACGGTGTAGTCGTGGCGGCAATGCAAGTGGCCGTGAATCCACAGGTCGGCCAAGCGCAACAAGTCGTCGTCGGCATTACAGAAGCTCGCGGTGCCCGACTGGCTGCCGTAGCGCGGGTCACCGCTGCGCAGGCTGGGGCCGAAATGGGTGAGGGCGACGGTTGCGTCCCATTCTTCTGAGGTTTTTGCCAGCTCGTTGGCGAGCCAAGTGCGGCAGCTCAGCGCTTCTTCGCGCACGGCTTCGGCACCGAACGGTTCGCCATGTTGCGTCGAGCGCATCACCCGCATGAAGTAGCTGGCCGCGCGCATGGCCTTCTCGCGGCCACGCTCGCCGAACAGGTCGAAATCGCACCAGCGCACGGTGGCCACAAAGCGGATGCGGCGGCCCGCGCGGTCGGTGATCACCAGGCTTTCACGCTCGAGCAGGGTGATGCCGAGTTGCGCGCAGTGGGCGCGCAGCTCCGGCCAGGTGGTGTCGAGCTCGCGGTTGTCGAACTCATGGTTGCCTGCGACCAGGATCACCGGCACGGGCCAGTCTCGAAAGAGCGACAGTCCGGCCCAGGTGCTGTCGATGTCGCCCCCCAGCACCAGGAGTTCGGCGCCCGGTGCGGGCTGGGGCTCGAAGTGTTCGGTTTCGAGGTGCAGGTCGGAGAGCAGTTGGAGGCGCACGGATCAGGCTGCTATGTCGCGCCGTGGCACTGCTTGAATTTCTTGCCGCTGCCGCAGGGGCAGGGGTCGTTACGGCCCACCTTGGGCGCATCGCGCTTGACGGTCTCGACCTTGTAGCGTTGCTCGCTGGTCAGGTCGTACAGATCAGCGATGGTGACGACCAGCTCTTCGATCGCTTCTTCCATGTCTTTGAGCGGGCGTTCGCGCTCCACCGTCGCGACCACCTCGCGCTCTTCGTCGGTCTCGGCCGGCAGGTGGCGGTAAAGCCGGGCCAGCGCGTTCATCACCGCGTCGTCTGGCATTTCGGCGAGATCGGGGAAACACAGTGTGGCGTGCTGGAAACCCGCTACCCACGGCATCAGCGCCTGCGAGATCTCGCTCAGGCCGGCCATCGGGTCGGGGCCGCCATCGGCGGGCGGCTGCAACGGGTTTTCGTCGTCGAACTCGAGGATCAGCGGGTTGAACCAGCCGTCTTCGGCCATCGCGCGGTTGAGCGCGCCATGGCGCCGCAAGATGAGCGCGGTGGTGCGCTCGCGCCAGACCGGGTCGGTGTTGTCGGGCAGCGGTGTCGCGTCGAAATCGAACACATGCGGCAACCAGGCCGCCGGCTCCAACAGCAGCGGCTGCACCAGCACGCCGCACAAGAAGCCGTCGAGCATGACGGAGTCGACCGGTTGCAGGGGCTCGGGCGTGGCGGCGAGCAACTCGTCGAGCTCGGCGAACTCGGCATCGGTCAGGTCGGAGTGGGCAGACATGGGCGATCTCGGGCAATGGGTTCGGCCGTGATTGTCACGCCGCCGGGGCCTGCGGTCTTGCGGCTTCGACAAGACGTTGACGCAACCACTGGTGCGAACTGACCCGGTCGTGTCGCATGTGCCACATGGCCTCGACGTGGATGCGTGCCATCGCCATCGGCAAGGGCCGCTCCACCAGTTGCGCCCTGTAGCCGGTGGCGTCGACAAACGAGGCGGGCAGCACCGTCAGCAAGTCGCTGCGCGACACCACCCGGCCGGCGGTGAAAAACTGGTTGACGGTGAGCACGATGCGGCGCGAGCGGTTCAACGCGGTCAACGCCTGGTCGACAAAACCGTGCGGCCGGCCCGAGAAGCTCACCAGCAGGTGGTGCGCGGCGCAGAAGTCGTCGAGCGTGAGCTCACCCTCGGCCAGCGGGTGGCCGCGGCGCATCACACACACGTATTCGCTTTCACCCAGGCGCTGGTGGTGCAGCGCGCTCTGCTGACCGCGCGTCGCCAGCTCGGCCACCGCTTCGGGGAAGTAACCCACCGCGACGTCGGCCTCGCCGCGCTCCAGCAGCGCACGCGGGTCGCGCGTGGTCAACGGCAACACCCGCAGGTTGACCAGCGTCTGGCTGGCTTCGATGTGCGCCACCAAGGGCGGCAACAACACCGCCGCGGTGGCGTCGGCCATCGCCAGGCGGAAGTTGATGCTGTCGCGCTGCGGGTCGAAATCGCCCGGGTCGAGCACGGCGCGCAGTTGGGCCAAAGCCGCCTGCACCTCGGGCCACAACATTTCGGCGTAGGGAGTCGGCACCACCCCGTGGGTGACGCGAGTGAGCAGTTCCTCACCGACGGACTCCCGGAACCTTCGCAAAGCGTTGCTCACCGCTGGCTGCGTGAGGGCCAGCCGCGAGGCGGCACGGGTGAGATTGCGCTCGGACATCACCGCGTCGAACACCCGCAGCAAGTTCAGGTCGAGGGTCTGGAAGTTCATTCGCTCTTGTACCAAGACATTTGTGCGGTGAATATCACGGATTCACATTCTTGATTGGGCGGATACTAGTGTTAACCCTTATGATTGCCCTCAATGACGCTCCAAGTGGGGCGCCAGAGATGCCCCGAAGGAGCACATCATGAGCACCACCATCAGCCTGCAAGTTCCCCAAACCCGCACCGCGCCGCGTTTCGCTGCCCCGCTGGGCGAGTTGTTTGCCGCCGCCATCGCCTTGTTCAACCACCCCGGCACCCCGGCACCCCGCTACCCCTCGCGTGAAGCCGCCCGTGTGCGCGCCATGGCCCGCAGTTACGAAAGCGCTGACCCGCGCTTCGCCTCGGAGCTGTATGCCGCGGCCGACCGCCACGAAATGCTCTACGGCGACTGATTCAGCCCGCCACCGAGCGAACAACAAAAAGCCCGCACGAAGCGGGCTTTTTTGTGGGCGCTCTCGGCTGGATACCGGCTGATCAGGCCGCCAAACGGTCTTCCAGACTGGCCTTGGCGGCTGTCAGCTCGGCCGGCAGGTTGTACGCCAGCTGTGTGAACAGCTCGGCGTGCAGGTCGAGCTCGGCACGCCAGGCGGCCTTGTCGATATGGGTCACCTGGTCGAACTGGGCCTGGCTGAAGTCCAGCCCCTTCCAGCTCAGGTCTTTGTACTGGGGGCTCACGCCAAAGATGTTTTCGACGCCCTGGCCTTGGCCTTCAACGCGTTCGAGCATCCACTTGAGCACGCGCATGTTTTCGCCGTAACCCGGCCAGACAAACTTGCCGTCGTCGCCCTTGCGGAACCAGTTGACGCAGAAGACCTTGGGCAGCTTGCCGCCTTCGGCCTCGAGCTTATTGCCCAGGTTGAGCCAGTGCTGGAAGTAGTCGCTCATGTTGTAGCCCATGAACGGCAGCATGGCGAACGGGTCGCGGCGCACCACACCTTGCTGGCCGGCAGCGGCGGCGGTGGTCTCGGAGCCCATGGTCGCGGCCATGTAAACACCTTCGACCCAGCTGCGCGCTTCGGTCACCAGCGGCACGGTGGTCGAGCGGCGGCCGCCGAAGATGATCGCGTCGACGGGCACACCCGCCGGGTTGTCCCACTCGGCATCGAGCGCCGGGTTGTTGATGGCAGCCACGGTGAAACGCGCGTTGGGGTGGGAGGCCTTGGCGCCGGTTTCCTTGGCGATCTTCGGCGTCCAGTCCTTGCCCTGCCAGTCGATCAGGTGCGCGGGCGGCGTGTCGGTCATGCCTTCCCACCACACGTCGCCGTCATCGGTGAGGGCCACGTTGGTGAAGATCACGTCGCGCTTCAAGCTGGCCATGCAGTTGAAGTTGGTCTTGGTGTTGGTGCCCGGGGCCACACCGAAATAACCCGCTTCGGGGTTGATCGCGTAGAGGCGGCCGTCCTGACCGGGCTTGATCCAGGCGATGTCGTCGCCAATGGTCGTGACCTTCCAGCCCTCAAAGCCGGCGGGCGGGATCAGCATCGCGAAGTTGGTCTTGCCGCAGGCGCTCGGGAAAGCGGCGGCCACGTGGTGCTTCTTGCCTTCGGGACTGGTTACGCCCAATAGCAGCATGTGCTCGGCGAGCCAACCTTGGTCGCGGCCCATGGTCGAGGCGATGCGCAGCGCGAGACACTTCTTGCCCAGCAGCGCGTTGCCGCCGTAACCGGAGCCGTAGCTCCAGATTTCCCGGGTATCCGGATAGTGAACGATGTACTTGGTGGCGTTGCACGGCCAAGCGACATCGGCCTGGCCAGGCTGCAGCGGGGCGCCCACGCTGTGCATGCACGGCACAAACTCGCCGTCTTCGCCCAGCACGTCAAACACCGCGCGA
>JACMKJ010000217.1 GCA_014380155.1 Rhizobacter sp.
CCCAAGCGGCCTGCGCCGCCGCCGCCGACCAAGCGCCCGGCGCAGAAGTGAGCGGCGGATCAACGCCCAGCCCGGCCGTGGAAGCCCATCGACGACTGCAAGCCAGAGGGCCGTACATCGCGATGTTCGGCCTACTGGCGGTGCTGTGGGCGTTGATCCTGATCTTTTCGGTGGTTCAAGAGCGGCGCATGGTCGAAAGCGCGCAAAAGCAGCTGCGCCTTATCAATAACGTGGTGGTGCAGCAGACCCGCGGCTTGCTGAGCGGCATCGAGACCGATCTGGCGCTGCTCGATTACTGGGTGCAAACCCACCCGCAAGTTGACGTTTCGCAAGACAGTGGCCTCGCGGGCCTGGTGACGCGCCTCAACCAGGGGTCCGACGGCCTGGTGAGCTACGGCTTTGCCAACGAAGCCGGGCAAGCGGTGGCCTCGCCGGGCGCCGCACCGTGGCAGGGCGGCATGGGGGCCGTCACCTGGCCGAGGGTTGCCGGTAATGTGGCAACCGGGTTGCCCACACGCGACGCCACCGGCCAGGCCTGGCAATGGCCGGTCACCCGCAAGCTGGAGCGCCCGGTGGGCGAGCTGGCCGGCGCCGTGGCCTGGATCGACCTGGCTCGCCTGGGCGCCCTGCACGAAAGCCTGCGCGAAAAACCCGCCGGCGGCATCTCGCTGACCACCAGCGACGGCGTCGTCATCTTGCGCACGCCCTTCATTGAAGGCCTGATCGGGCGCAACCTGAGCAAGAGCCGGCCCCAGCCGATGCAATCGGCCAGCACACCTCAGGGCATGTTTCAGCACGACGGGGCCTTGACCGGTGGCCAGCCTCGCCTGGCCAGCTTCGAGCGGCTGGGCCGCTACCGCGTCACCGTGCTGGTGTCGCAAGAGGTTGACGAAGCCCTGGCCGCGTTTCGCATGCGCCGCAACCTGGGCGTGCTGGCGCTCACCTTGATCACCCTCGCCGCCGCGGGCTTTTCGGTGGCGCTCGCACGCAGCCAACGCGCCACCCGCCGCAGCCAGGCCGAGTTCACCGCGCTCAGCGCCGCGTTTCCGCTGGGGCTGTTTCGCACCGACACCACGGGCGCCACCACCTACGGCAACGACGCCTATTTCCAGAAAATGGGCCTGCCGCGCGAGCGCATGGCCTGGGGCTGGAGCGAAATCCTCGAAGACGGCCAGCACACCGGTGCGCTGCAGGCCTGGAAAACCGCGGCCGCGCAAGGCCAGCCGATCGAGAACGTGCTCAACATCCGCCACCCCGACGGCAAAGAGGCCACGCTGTCGGTGCGCACCGCCCCGCTTCGCGTCGACGGCAAACTGATCGGCCAGGTGGGTTCGGTCGAAGACATCACCGAGCGCATTCAGCAGCAAAAGGCCGAGCGCATGCTGACGGCGATCTTTGAACAAAGCACCGACGTCGTGGCCCAGGTCAACCCCGACGGCAAGCTGCACTACCTCAACCCGGCCGGGCGTGCCCTGCTAGCCATGGGGCCGGGCGACACGCTGGACCGGTTGCACTACGACGACTTCATGCCGGCACACCGCGAAACGCAGGTGCGCGACCAGATCCTGCCCACCGCCGTCGCCAAAGGCATCTGGGTCGGCGAAACCTCGGTGCTGGCCGCGGGCGGGCGCGAAATCGCAGTCAGCGAGATGCTCATCGCGCACCGCAACGAAGAGCACAAGGTGGAAACCTTCTCGGTGGTGATGCGTGACATCACCCAGGAGCTGCGCGCACGCATCGAGCTGCAGCGCAGCGAGTCCATCCTCAACATCGTGGCCGCCACCCTGCCGGCCCTGGTGGCCGTGATCGACCACCAGGAACGTTACCTCTTCACCAATGACGCCTATGTCCGCTGGACCGGGCAGCCAACCGGCCAGCTGGTGGGCCTGACCGTGCGAGAGGCGCTCGGTGAAAACCTGTATGCACAGCGGCAAGGCCACATCAAGGCGGCTCTGACCGGCCAGCGCGCGATGTTCGAGTCGGAACGCGAAGGCGCGCAGTTCCAGGAAACCACATACATCCCCTTCCGCAACGCCGATGGCCAAGTGGCCGGCTTCGTGGCGCTGTCGCAAGACATCACCAACCACAAGCGCCAGCAGCAAAAGCTGCTAGACGCCTCGCAGACCGACCCCCTCACAGGCACTCTGAACCGGGCCGGCTTCGACCAGCGCATGCGCGAGGCCCGGACGCGTGCCCGGCAAGAGCATCACCGGTTGGCCCTGCTGTGCATCGACCTCGACGGCTTCAAACCCGTCAATGACGAGCACGGTCATGCCGCTGGCGACCGCCTGCTCGAAGCCGTCGCGCAGCGGCTGCAGCAGGCCTTGCGGCCCTCAGACATCCTGGCCCGCCTGGGTGGCGACGAATTTGCCGTGGTGCTGCCCGACGTCAAGGACCAGCCCGCCGCCCAGACGGTGGCACGCAAGATCGTCAGCACCCTGGCAGCCCCGTTCGAAATCGACGGCAAGCGGCTTCAGATTGGTGGCAGCGTGGGCGTGGCCCTGGCTACCGGCGAGGCCGAAACCGTTCAGGCCCTGATGCAGCGCGCCGACGCCGCGCTGTACGAGGCCAAACGCGCCGGCCGTGGCCGCTACGAGGTGGCCGAGGCCGGGCTTTGAACTTCTTTACATGGCGTCGGCGGCCCGCAGGGTAAACGGGGCCTTACAAGGTCACGAAAAGGCCTGAAACTTAAAACCCATGCGCGCCTCCAAGCGAGGTCGCAGTTTTATACTGGAATCGCGTGAAATCATCTCCGTCTCAGGCAGGAAGCAGGTTGTATATGGGTGCCAAACTCAAAGTCGCAGGCTGGGTCGCCTTGGGTGCCGTCGCCGGCGCCCTGACCACGATGCAGTTGCAGGCCACCGCCCGCAACCCGGCCACCCAGCTGCCGCTCGAAGAGCTGCAGCAGCTCGCCGCCGTGTTCGGCATGGTCAAGAGTGACTATGTCGAGCCGGTCGACGAAAAGAAGCTGATCACCGACGCCATCGGCGGCATGGTGGCCGGCCTCGACCCGCACTCCCAGTATTTCGACAAGAAGAGCTTCAAGGAATTCCGTGAAGGCACCACCGGCAAGTTTGTCGGCGTGGGCATCGAGATCGGCATGGAAGACGGCCTGGTGAAGGTGGTTTCGCCGATCGAAGGCTCACCCGCCTTTCGCGCCGGCCTCAAGAGCGGCGACCTCATCACCAAGATCGACGACACCGCCGTCAAGGGCCTGACCATGGACCAGGCCGTCAAGCGCATGCGCGGCGAGCCCAA
>JACMKJ010000218.1 GCA_014380155.1 Rhizobacter sp.
GCCACGCGCTCACGCAGGTGCGCAACGGCGCCGGCCGGCCCGACAGGCGCACCTGCCTCGGCGCCATCGACCGCGTCGTCGGCCAGGCGGCAGAAGGCATACAGCGCCGAAGCCGGTTCGTGCACGCTGCGCGGCAGCAGCAACGATGCGGCAAGAAAGGTCTTCGAGCCGTGGCGCAACGCCGCGTGGCAAGCCGCGAGGTCGGCTTGCGCAGCCGCCGCCATCTCAGGCGGGCGCGGCCCGAATACCGTTGCGAGGGGCCGCATGAGCGGCTTTGAGGAATACATCTGCATGCGGCACCACCGAATCGAGCACACGGGCTGAAGACAACACACCGGGCAGGCCGGCACCAGGGTGCGTGCCAGCGCCGACCAGGTACAACCGATCCAGCTCTTCGCTGCGGTTGTGCGGGCGGAACCAGGCGCTTTGTGTGAGCACCGGTTCGAGCGAAAACGCGGCACCGCGAAACGACGAGAGCCGGTCTTGAAAGTCTTGCGGCGTCAGCAGGCGCGAGCTGACGATCTCATCGGCGAGACCCGGCAGCAGCGTCGCCTGCAGCCGCTGCTCGATGGCGCGGCGGTAGGGCTCGGCCTGCGTCGCCCAATCGGTGCCGCTCTGCAGGTGCGGCACCGGCGACAGCACATAGAAGGTGTCGCAGCCCGGTGGCGCGAGCGACGGGTCGGTTGCCGTCGGGCGGTGCAGGTAGAGGCTGAAGTCGTCGGCCAGGTGCTTGCGATCGAAGATGTCGGTCAGCAGCTCGCGGTAGCGCGGGCCGAGTGCAATGGTGTGGTGGGCCACGTCGGGGTACCGGCGCTTCGTGCCGAAGTACCACACGAAAAGGCTCATCGAATAACGCGCACGCTCGATGCGCCGGTCGGTCCAGCGCTTGCGGTGCTCGGGGGCAACGAGGTGGCGATAGGTCCAGGCCGAGTCGGCGTTCGACACCACCACGTCGGCCGCGATGGTCTCGCCGCTTTCCAGCAGCACGCCATTGGCGGCACCGTTCTTGACGGTGATCTGCGCCACACCCCTTTTGCAACGCACCGCCCCGCCCTGCCCCTCGATCAGACCCACCAGCCCCTTCACGAGGCTGCCGGTGCCGCCCATCGGAAAGTGCACCCCCCAGCGCCGCTCCAGAAAGGCGATCAGGCAATAGACCGAGGTGGTCGAAAACGGGTTGCCACCGACCAGCAGCGACTGGAAGGTGAGCACCACGCGCAGCCGCTCGTCTTTCACGTGCTTGCAAGCCAGCGAGTAGACGGTGCGGTAGCCCTCGAGCTTGAGCAGGTCGGGCAGCACACGCGCCATGTCGGCCCACGAATCGAAGGGCACGTGGCCGAGCTGCTCGAAGCCGACCTTGAAGATGGCCTCGCTGGCCTTCAAGAAGCGCTCGTAGCCTGCGACGTCGGCCGGGGCGAAGCGCGCCACCTCGGCGCGCATGGCCGCGGCGTCACCGCTATAGTCGAAACACTCGCCGTTGTCGAAACGAATGCGGTAGTAGGGCGCTACCGGGCGCAGGTCGATGTCGTCGGCCATGCGCCGCCCGCACAGCGCCCACAACTCTTCGAACATGAACGGCGCGGTGATCACCGTCGGGCCGGCGTCGAAGGTGAAGCCGTCTTGGCGGTGCACATAGGCGCGGCCACCCGGCGCGTCGAGCTTTTCGAGCACGGTGACGCGGTAGCCGCGCGCACCCAGGCGCACCGCCGCCGCCAGGCCCCCAAAGCCACTGCCGATCACAACGGCGTGCGGCCTGGTTTGGGCGGAGGCTGTCAACATGTGCCAATACTATGAGTGTCAGAGATATCTGACAACCCGAATCTACACAGGCATTCCCTGATCGATGCGCAGCGCTTCGAGCGTGAGCCGTGCCACCTCGGCCGGCCGCTCTTCGTGCACCAGATGGCCGGCGCCTTGCACCAGTTCCAGCGAGCGGGCGCACTCGGCCGGGATCAGCGCCTGCACCCGCCGCGCATCACGAGGCGGCACGGCGCGGTCGTTGGCGCCAATGATCATCTCGATGGGCGTCAGCAGCTGGGCGAGGTCACGCGCCAGCGGCCGCAGATCCCAGCGCGACATCATGCCCAGCGCACCGGCCGCGTGCTGTGCGTTGCGTACCAGCGTGCCGTAAAGGTTGATGCCTTCTTCATCGAGCGCGGAGCCGGTGCCCGCGATCAGCTTCTCGATGGCCTCGCGATCCCAGCTGCGGCTGGCAAACAGCTGCGGCGCAAACGGCGTGGCCGCCATCAGCCGGGCCACCGGCGGGAACAGCAAACCGGGCAGGCCCGCGAGCGGCAGAAACGCACCGTTGATGGCGACCAGCGCCAGCGGCTGCAGCGCGCCATCGAGCACCAGGCGCGCGCCGATGGCCGCGCCCGCCGAGTGGCCGACAACCAGTTCGACCTCGCATCCCAGCTCTTTCACCAGCGCCGCGACGGCCTGCGCCATGCCCGGCAGGGAAAGCTGCGCGATCTGCGGCGTGCCGGTGAACGCGTGGCCCGGCAGGTCCATCGCGACCACCGTGTAGTGCCTTGCCAGCAGCGGCATCAGGCCGCGCCAGGAGTGCACCGACGCGCCGGTGCCGTGGATCAGCAGGGCGACCGGGCCTGCACCCATCTGCTGCACATGCCATAGCAGGCCACCGGCCTGCACGAAGCGGCTCGCATCGCGGTGCGGCCAATGGCGGCCTTCTCGCTCCCAGCGCAGGGCTGCACTCATTTGATCGACGCCGCCCGCACCGCCTGCGACATGGTGGCTGCGCCCGCGTAGGGCAATGGCAGGTAACGCGCACCCATCGCCTGCGCGAGCAGGCGTGCGGTCTCTTGCGGCTGGGGCGAGCTGTCAAGCAGCAGCGCCGAAAAACCGTCGAGCCGCATCTGCCGCGCGGCCGCGAGCGCGTCTTCGTTGGCGCGTGCGCGCCCGGGTGTGCCGTCGCGGGCGATGTTGGCGCGCCCATCGGTGAGCAAC
>JACMKJ010000219.1 GCA_014380155.1 Rhizobacter sp.
CCACGCGTCGGCAGGGGTTGTGGCCGAACCAGTAGGCCAGTTCGTTCGGGTGATCCAGGGCCCACACCACGAAGTCGGCACGCTGGCCAGCGGCGAGGGTGCCGCGGTCGGCCAGCACGGCGCACGCGCACCGCTTCTTCGGGCGTCAGGCGAAAGAGGGTGCAGGCCATGTGGATCATCAGCAGCAAAGACAAGGTGGGCGAAGTGCCGGGGTTGTGGTCGGTCGACAGCGCCATCGGCACGCCGGCCGCACGCAAGGCGGCCACCGGCGGGAGCTTCGTTTCGCGCAGGAAGTAATACGCACCGGGCAGCAGCACGGCCACGGTGCCCGAGGCCGCCATGGCGCGAACGCCGGCGTCGCTCAGGTGCTCCAGGTGGTCGCACGACAAGGCCTTGAACTCGGCGGCGAGCGCGGCGCCGCCCTGGTCGCTGAGTTGTTCGGCATGCAGCTTGACCGGCAGGCCGAGCGAGCGAGCGGCCTCGAACACGCGGCGCGTTTGTGCCGGCGTGAAGCCGATGTGCTCGCAGAAAGCGTCGACCGCGTCGACCAGGCCTTGCGCGTGCAGCTCGGGCAACCAGGCGCACACGGCGCTGATGTAGTCGTCGGCGCGGCCCTCAAACTCGGGCGGCAGCGCATGTGCGGCCAGGCAGGTGGCGCGGGTGCTGAGTGGGAGTTCACGGCCGAGGCGGCGCACGACGGCGAGGCAGCGCGCTTCGTCGTGCAGGCTCAGGCCGTAGCCCGACTTGGCTTCGAGCGTGGTCACGCCCTCGGCCATCAGCGCCAGCGCGCGCTGCCGGGCCGACTGGTACAGCGACTCGTCGCTCGCCGCGCGTGTGGCCGCCACGGTCGAGCGGATGCCCCCACCGGCGCGCGCGATGTCTTCGTAGCTCGCACCCAGCAGCCGCTGCTCGAACTCGTGCGCACGTTGCCCGCCATAGACGAGGTGGGTGTGGCAATCGACCAGGCCGGGCGTGACCAGCGCGCCAGCCAATGGGTGCTCGGCGCTGGCGCGGCCCAGGTGTTCAGCAGGGATGCGGTCGTCGGCGCCGACCCACACGACGCGCTCACCCTCGACCACCAACGCGCCTTTTTCGACCAGCCCCCACGGGGTGTCACCCGCGAGCGTGGCGAGGCGTGCGTTGCGCCACAGGCTGACGGCGCTCATGGCGCTGTCTCCGGCGTGAAACCCATCCACCAGGCGCGCGTGCGCGGGTCGTCGGGCTCGAAGCGCCAGACGGCGCTTGCATCGCTGTCCGACCAGATCAGCGTGTGGGCGGCCAGGCGGCGTTCGCGGCCGTCGCTCAGCCAGCGCCCGCTGCCGGTGGTGTACAGGCCGCGCAGGCTGAAGCGGGCGCGCCAGTCCACGCCGCCCACCACGTTGCACATCAGGCCCTGGCCCTCGCGCAGCATCAGGTTCAGGTCGCGCGTCGGGCCGTCGATCAGCTGGCAGGCAGGCGCGGCCGCGCCATCGAAGCGAAAGGGAGCTTCATCGACCTCGACCCACTGCGGCACGCGGCCGAAGCTGAGCACCACGCCGGCGCCCTCGATCACCGCGAACCAGCGCGCGAGGCCGGGGTAGGGCGAGAAGGGGCCGTCGCGGGTGATGTCGGCCACGCTGACCCGTGCCGACCAGCGGTGCGCGTCGGGCCAGCACAGCAGCTCGCGCGTGGTGCCGCCGCCATTGCGCCAGGGTTGGGGGGCGACGTCGTCGGCGCAGATGCAGATCAGGCTCATGGCTTGAACTGCCCGTCGATCTGGTAGCGCGAGCCGGGGTGCACCAGCCGCGCCAGCGTGATGGGCACACCGCGGCTCATGGTGCGGCGCACCAACACCAGACAGGGCTCGCCCAGGCCGATGCGCAACAGCCGCGCTTCTTGCGCGCTGGCCTGGCTGGCCTCGATGGAAAACTGCGCCTCCCACAGCGGCGCCACCTGCAGCAGGTAGTGGGTGGGCGTGGTCTGGGTGAAGTCGATGCTCAGGTAGTCAGGCGCACAGGCCGGGTTCACGTAGCGGTCTTCGCACTGCAGCGGCACACCGTTCTCGAAGTGCACGATCAGCGTGTGGAAGACCGTGTCGCCGCTGCTCAGGCCGAGCTGCAGCCCGAGCTCGGCACTGGCGCGCTCCTGGCGGGCGGTGTGCACCTCGGCGTGGTGCCGGTGGCCGCGCTCGGCGATCTCATCATGCAAGTCGCGGATGGTGAGCGTGGACG
>JACMKJ010000220.1 GCA_014380155.1 Rhizobacter sp.
ATCCAACCACAAATCAGGCACATCCATGTACGTACCGCGCTGGCGTCTTTGCTCACGTTTATTCTTTATCGCTTCACTACAATGAGAAAAGATTGTAGCCACGCAAAATCCCAAAAACGCGTTAGTTTGTGGGCACATACGCCACATTCCTCACATTTTTCTAGAAGTGCTGACAAACCCGGCACCTTCTGACGGACGCCCCCATGACTACCGACGTGATCCCCACCGAAAACACCGCGGCCTTGCCCCAGGACGCTCCGGCACCGGCTTGCGTGATGACTTTCAACGCCAGCGACCCAAGTGGAGCCGGTGGCCTGGCCGGTGACGTGGTCACCATCGCCGCCATGGGCGCCCACGCCCTGCCGGTGGTCACCGCCGTGGTGCTGCGCGACACCGCCGAGGTGTTCGACCACAGCGCGATCGACGCCGACGTGGTGGTCGAGCAAGCCCGCAGCATCCTGGAAGACGTGACCATCGCCGCCTGGAAGGTGGGCTTCCTGGGCTCGGCCGAGGGGGTGGCCGCCGTGGCCGAGGTGTTGTCCGACTACCCCGACGTGCCCCTTGTCGCCTACATGCCCAACCTGTCGTGGGTCGAAGAAGACGACCAGCAGGCCTACCTCGACTCATTCCGCGAGCTGGTGTTGCCGCAGACCGAGGTGCTGGTGGGCAGTCACCAGACGCTGACCAACTTTCTGCTGCCCGACTGGAGCGGCGACCGCCCGGCCTCACCCCGCGAGCTGGCCGTGGCGGCCTCGCAGCATGGCACGCGCTTCGTGCTGGTGACGAGCGTGCCACTGCCCGACCAGTTCCTCGACAACGTGCTGGCTTCGCCCGAAGGCGCCATCACCGGCGAGAAGTTCGAGCGCTTCGAGGTCAGCTTCGTGGGCGCAGGTGACACCTTGTCAGCCGCATTGGCCGCCTTGCTGGCAGCCGGCAGCGAGCTGCATACCGCCGTGGGCGAATCGCTGGCTTTCCTGGACCAGGCGCTGGACGCCGGTTTCCGCCCCGGCATGGGCAACGTGATCCCTGATCGATTCTTCTGGGCCCTGCCCCCGGGGGAAGAGGGTGAAGAAGGCCCCGACGCCACCGGCGACGAAGTACCGAAGGACCCGCGCCATGTCCACTGAGACACCAACCAACGCCGCCTTGTTCGAACGCGCCCAGCGCGTCATCCCCGGCGGCGTCAACTCGCCGGTGCGTGCCTTCAAGGCCGTTGGCGGAACACCCCGCTTCATTGCCCGCGCCCAAGGCCCCTACATCTTCGACGCCGAAGGCACCCGCTACATCGACTACATCGGCTCCTGGGGCCCGATGATCCTCGGCCATGGCGACCCTGCTGTGCTGGATGCCGTGCAGAAAGCCGCCCTCGATGGTTTTTCGTTCGGTGCCCCCACCGAGCGCGAGATCGAGCTGGCTGAAGAGATCCTGAAGCTCGTGCCCAGCATGGACCAGGTGCGCCTGGTCAGCTCGGGCACCGAAGCGGCGATGAGCGCCATCCGCCTCGCGCGCGGCGCAACCGGGCGCAACAAGATCGTCAAGTTCGAAGGCTGTTACCACGGCCACGCCGACGCGCTGCTGGTCAAGGCCGGCTCGGGCCTGGCGACCTTCGGCAACCCTACCAGTGCCGGCGTGCCGGCCGAGGTGGTGCAGCACACCCTGGTGCTCGAATACAACCACCTGACCCAGCTTGAAGAGGCGTTCAAGCTGCACGGCGCGGAGCTCGCCTGCGTGATGATCGAGCCGATCGCCGGCAACATGAATTTCGTGCGTGCGAGCGCGCCCTTCATGAAGCGCCTGCGCGAGCTGTGCACCCAACATGGTGCCCTCTTGGTGTTCGACGAGGTGATGACGGGCTTCCGAGTCGCGCTCGGCGGCGCTCAAAGCCTGTTCGCCAAGCTCATCCCTGGTTTCGAGCCCGACATGAGCGTGTTCGGCAAGGTGATTGGCGGGGGCATGCCACTGGCGGCCTTCGGTGCCAAACGCGCGGTCATGGCGCAGCTGGCGCCGCTGGGCCCGGTCTACCAGGCCGGCACCTTGTCAGGCAACCCGGTGGCCACGGCCTGCGGCCTGGCAACCCTGAAGCAAATTCAGAAGCCTGGCTTCTTCGAGGCGCTGTCGGCCAGCACACGCCAGCTGGTGGACGGCCTCACCGCCGCAGCCCGCGAAGCCGGCGTGCCCTTCGTGGGCGACTGTGAAGGCGGCATGTTCGGCTTCTTCTTCACCAACGCACTGCCGCAGAACTACGCGACGGTGATGGCCACCGACAAGGAGCGTTTCAACTGCTTCTTCCACGGCATGCTCGACCGCGGGGTGTACCTGGCGCCTGCGCTGTACGAAGCCGGCTTTGTGAGTGCGGCGCACAGCGCTGACGACCTCGCCGCCACCCTGGCCGCAGCACGGCAGGCCTTTCGCGCGCTGTGATTTGTCAGGCGGGTGAGGAGCGCAGGCCGTAGGCCTTGCCGTCGACGAACAGGTACTCCACCCGCAGGATCGCCTCGCCCTTCTCGCCCGAGAAGGTGTAGCCAACCACCGACAGCGCCGAGCCGGGCTTGATCTCGGCCACCTGCCAGGCCTGCAGGCGGCTGAGTGGCGCGAGCTCCAGCTCCCAGCGCTTGTCGGCGCGGGTGGGGAGCTGGGTCTTGGCCAGGATCGCCGGCCCGTCGATGCCCGCACTCTGGGCCGGCACAGCGCGTTTGGCCAGGTCGGCTGGCAGCTTCAAACCGGCCACCACGTCGAGTTCGATCTCGGCGTGCGGGTTGCCCCAGGCCACCTTGGCGGCGCGGCCTTCGAGGTAGAGCGGGCGGTCGGCATCAAAACTGCTCCAGCCGTGGTGCGCCAGCACCGGCGTGGAGACCGCAACCATGAGAAACACGCGTCGTTGCATGAGAACTCCTTCAGGCATAGGCGATGAAACGCCCGCAGACTACGACAAGCACCCAAAGCCCCAGCGACAACGCGGTTTGCAACCGCGCGAATCGGTCGGCCTTGTCGAGCCCGCCTCTTGCATGAAAGGCGATGGCGTTCACGCCGGCCAGCCCCAGCAACACCATCTTGGTGATCAGCGCCCGGTTGCCGAGCAGTTCGCTCCATTGGCTGGCCAGCATCAGGCCGCCGCTGGTGGCTGCGAGCGCAAAGCCGAACAAGGTCACACGCAAGGCAAGCCGCGCCAGAGCGCGCAGCGGCAACTCCAGCGCCCGCCCCCACACCCGCAATTCCAGCAGCACCAAGCTGCCGAGCAGCAGCGCAATGCCCAGGATGTGCACGACCTCAAGCAGGGGGTAAGCCCATGGATGCGTGGTGATCCAGCCCATGGGGCGATTGTGATGGCCTCCTAGAATCACCCACCATGCACATTCACATTCTCGGCATCTGCGGCACTTTCATGGGTGGCCTGGCCGCCCTGGCGCGCGAGGCGGGCCACAAAGTCACCGGCTGCGATGCAGGCGTCTACCCGCCGATGAGCGACCAGCTGCGCGCGCTCGACATCGACCTGATCGAAGGCTGGAGCGCCGACCAGCTCGCGCTCAAACCCGACCTCTTCGTCATCGGCAACGTGGTCTCGCGCGGCAACCCACTGGTCGAGGCGATTCTCGACGCCGGCCTGCCCTACACCAGCGGCCCGCAGTGGCTGTCCGACAACGTTCTGCAAGGTCGGCACGTGCTGGCCGTGGCCGGCACACACGGCAAGACCACCACCACCTCGATGCTCGCTTGGATGCTCGACCAGGCGGGCCTGGAGCCAGGCTTTCTGGTCGGCGGCGTGCCAACCAACTTCGGCGTCTCGGCCCGCCTCGGGAATGTGAAGGCCGCCCTGAAGGGCGGCGTCGGCAACCCCTTCGTCATCGAAGCCGACGAATACGACACCGCCTTCTTCGACAAACGCAGCAAGTTTGTTCACTACCGGCCGCGCACCGCCATCCTGAACAACCTCGAATACGACCACGCCGACATCTTCCCCGACCTGGCCGCCATCGAGACCCAGTTCCACCACCTGGTGCGCACCGTGCCCGCCGCTGGCCGCCTGGTGATCAACGCCCGCGAAGAGTCACTGCAGCGTGTGCTGGAGCGCGGCTGCTGGAGCGAGGTGGTGCGATTCGGCACCCGCAAGGAAACCCCCGGCGCCTTGCGTGCCCGTGGCGAGCCGCACGCGTTTGACGTGCTGCGCGGCAGCCTGAAGATCGCCCGCGTCGACTGGCCACTGCTCGGTGAGCACAACCAGCTCAATGCCCTGGCCGCCATGGCCGCGGCCGAGCACGTGGGCGTGGCGCCCGAGCAGTCGGGCCAGGCGCTTTCAAGCTTCGAGAACGTGCGCCGCAGGCTGGAGCTGCGCGGTGAAGCGGGCGGAGTGAAGGTCTACGACGACTTCGCCCACCACCCGACCGCCATTCGCATGACGGTCAATGGCCTGCGCCGCAAGGTGGGCATGGAACGCATCCTGGCGGTGTTCGAGCCGCGCTCCAACACCATGAAGCTCGGCTCCATGAAAGCCCAGCTGCCCTGGTCACTGGAAGAGGCCGACCTGTCGTTTTGCCACCAGGGCAACCTGGGCTGGAGCGCCAAGGAGGCCCTGTCCCCGATGGGCGACAAGGCCATCGTCACCGACAGCATTGAGGCCCTGGTCGCCGCCGTGCGCAAGGCCGCCCGCCCGGGGGACCATGTACTGTGCATGAGCAACGGCGGCTTCGGCGGCATCCACCACAAACTTCTTACCGCACTGGGGCAGTAACTAGCTCCGGGTCATCGATGCCCGCAGCGCTTCGGTGATCTGCGACAGGCTGTCTTGCAGATGCGCCCGGCTTTCCACCGTCAACCTAGCGTTGCCTGAAGCGCGCTTGAGTTGCGCCTGCAGATCGGTGGCGTTCATGCGCATCAGGCTCAGGGCGTCAGGCGGCAAGGTGGAGGAGCCGCGTGTGAGCAAGGTCTGCACACGTTTCAGGTGCTCGCGCTGCAAGTTGCGACGCAGTCGGTCGATCTCCCTGCCGCTCTTGAGCTCACTCCATACCGCGCCCTGCAAGGTGGTGTAGACCTCGGACAGCGAGATGATGTTGTTGCCGGCCGCACCGTTCACGTACGACGGCAGGTCGAGCAGGCGCGATGCGGTGCCTGCACCCAGCAGCCGGTCCATCGCCACGGTTTGCATCTGCAGAACCGCAGCCGGGATGTTCACCGGCCCGCCCCGATCCCACTCGTTGTAGTCGGGCGAGAGGCTGGCGATGAACTCCGGCTTGAAGCGGAAGCTGTCGGCGTTGAACACGCCGGTGGCCAGGAACTGCAGCGCCTCGCGCTGCTTGGCCGGCTCGACGGGTACGTAAGCTGCGCGACGCGTGGTGCCCGGCAGGTCACGCACGGTGTACATGCCGCCCACGTACTTGCCCACCAGCTCGGTGGCACGCCCCAGCTGGCGGAAGCCACTCAACAGCACACGGCGCTGGCGTGTGGCTTCGTCACCCGCCTGCGGGCCACGTTCTTGCACCCGCTGCCACAGCTCGCGCGAGAGTTGTAGGCGCTTGACGTAATAGGCCAGCGGGTCGTCGCCCAGGTCGAATCGGTTGACCAGCGGGTCGAGGCCGTCGTTGCCCCCGCCGACACCGCCCGCGTCGGCGTCGTCGGCATACGCGAGCAGCGGGTCGGTGCTGCGCCCGGCGATGCGGGCGAGCTCGGCCGCTTCTTCGGCCGGCGCAATCTGCTTGTAGGCGTATTCGACCGCCCAATAGTCATAAGGCCCTAGCGCAGTGTTGTTGATGGCGCCCTGCTTCTCGCCGCGCACGGCGAGGTTGTAGGCGTTGTAGTCCATCACGGAGCCGGAGATGCCGTTTTTCTCGGTGAACTCCTTGTCCTGCAGCTTGTCACGCGAGACCACGGTCGAGCCCTTGAAGTTGTGCTTCAGGCCCAGGGTGTGGCCCACCTCGTGGGCGATGACGTCCTTGATGACCGACTGCACGAAGGCCTCGGCCTCCGGGCCGTCGGGTGCGAGATCGCCGCGCGCTTCGAGCAGGTCGAGCGCAAAGTCCATCTCGGCGGCAGCTTCCCGGGCATAGTTGCAGTAATCGTCGTGCTGATGGGTGGGCGCGGCGGTCTTGCCCACGTCTTCGACGATGAAGCGCCGTGAGCCGCGGCCAAACACATCGCTCATGCCGATGTCGGCGTCGATGATCTCGCCAGTGCGCGGGTCGGAGTGGCTCGGGCCGATGGCAAAGCCTACGTCGGCGCCGACAAACCAGCGGATGGACGCGTGGCGTGCGTCCATGTTGTCCCAGTCGGCGTTGTCGGGCTGTTGGCTCGCGACGACCGCGTTCTTGAAGCCGATCTTCTCGAAGGCCTTGTTCCACTCCAGCACACCGGCCTCGACCGACTTGCGGTACTGCGGCGGAATGTTCTTGTCGAGCCAGAAGACGATCGGCTGCTTCGGTTCGGACATCCCGGCAGTGGGATCCTTCTTCTCAAGCCGCCAGCGCTTCACATAGTGGGTGCGCGGGTTGGCCTTGAGGTCGGTGCCCAGGTCGGTGACGACGTCGAAGAAGTGGCCCAGGCGCGGGTCGGTCTTGCGCGCCGGCATGGGCTGCTCCGGCAGCTTGGTGAAGCTGTAGACGAAGCCGACGAACATGCTGCGCGCATCCGGCGTGGTCGATGGCGGCGGGGGCATCGGCACCGGGCTCGGGATCAGCGGCGGCGCCGACAGGCGCGCGGTGGCGAAGTGCACCCGTGCGTTCACCGTGGTGATGTCGTCGTTGACGCGGATCTTCTCGAAGAAGGAGTTGCCACGGTCCAGCGCATACGGCATGCGAAACGCCTGCTCGATGCGGGTGGAATAACCCGGCATGTCGGTCAGCAGAAAACCCGCGTCGATCAACACCGATTTGCGCTGCGGGTGCGGCGCGCTGGCAATGCCCGCCGAGCCGAGCAGGCTGTGCGAGAAGCCTTGGTCCACCGAGTCCTTCATGGCCGACGTGCCGCTCACGAAGCTGGAGTTGATCGCGATCAACTGCATCTGGTTGGTGCCGATCTTGCGAAAGCTGGCGAGCCACGACGGGCCCATCTGGCTGCCATACAAGCCACGCTCGCCGAGCGAGCTGGCAATGTTCACCGACAGCAAGAAGGGCTGGTCCAGCCGCTCGGCCGGGATCTCCAGCCAGATCTTGTCGTCTTTGCGCCAGACGGGCACGAAGCCGGCCTGCTGTGTCGCGCCCTTGACCACTTCATCAAACGGCTTCGGCGCGCTGGGGTCGGGGCGGGCCGGGCCCGAAGCGGCGCCCGCCGGGCTCGAGGCAGCTGC